>NZ_RPZY01000007.1:0-5604 GCF_008661855.1 Varibaculum sp. | reverse complement strand
CGCTTCATTAACCATGTCCCCGTCGGGTACTCGCGGCGAAATCGTGGTCTCTAGCTGCCCGACACTGTAAACATCCCCTGGAGTGGCTACCTGGTCGGCCAGGAAACGAACCGCTTGCCGCCCCGTATTATTCCAGTTGGAGACAATCTCGTAACGCGCCCCTGGCAGTTGCGCGAATTGTTTAGTGAGAACAACCCGCTGCACATCTAACCCTTTAGGTAGCACATCTAACAGCTCGAACGCGGTCAAGGGATCACCATAATCGGTTTCAATCTCGGCACCCACCGTGTAAACACCGGTTTTACCAACCAGGGTGAGCTTATCGAAAGTGTTTTCTTTACGGGCTTTTAAGATTTTACCCTCGGGCAGCACCTCGATATTAGCTTCTTTGATACGCTCACCGCCCTGCACTTTATTACGCAGGTCGGATTCACATTTAAGCTCTTGACATAGCGCCGAGCCGGGGTTGCGGAACTTGGTGTGAATCTTGGTAGTGGTTCTTTGCGTGGGTTGCACCTTTTGGGTGCTAATCCACCGCAACCACACCCCTTCATATTTGGTGAGTTCTGCCGGCAGTTCAATCCGAGCGGTACTGGTGATCTTCTGCGAATATATAACTTTATCGACTGCCCCGGTAGAGGTAAGTATCTCTAACTTGCCGCCCACAAATACCGGGTCGGGGGTTATCCCAGTGTATTGCAACCGAGTATCCAGGTCATAGTCCCTAAGGTTTAGGGTGCTAGCAATAGTGGAGGTGTTTTCGGTGAGCACACTCCAATTGATTTCCTGGGAACGATCTTGCGTCGTGTCATAGATAACCGGATAGCCGTTTCGGTAATGCGGACCGTCCGCCACTTTAGTAAGCGGGGTTCCCGGCGGCGTGGTCTCCATAGGCTTATAGAAACTGAAACGAGTATCTGCCGCCCCCGTTATCACGGGTTCATTCGGACCTTGCTGCTCGGGGGTGAGGACGAAACTGGCAGTGTTATTAATGAGTTTCTGCTTCTTCGCCCCCGGGAAATGAAGTTTTAGATTACCCAGACCAGCATATTCACTGTGAATAGTCTTGCTCTTGTCCGTATAGGTCAGGGTCACCCCGTCCTCCCCAAGCGTCCAGCCAGGGTTTTCTTCCGCCACGAACTGGGCACGAGCAGTGGAGCCATCGATTTTCTCGTATTGAGGCAAACGATCGGTGATGGTGTAACCTTTCACGTTGCGGAACAGGTCTTTTTTAACCCCGAACGTAAAGGTTACCGCGTTTTTACCGCTAGTTTTAACGTCCCCGTTTTCGTCATCATCATAGTCACGGCATACCCCCAGGCTGCACCCGGCAGCATCTTTTATAAAGGTGGGCATCAAATAGTGACCTTGCAAGTTCACCGGCCCCGGCTTCGATGCCGGGTTGGGTTTAACTACGTATCGTTTACCGTTTGCGTCTTTATCTATCAGGATTGCGTTCACCGGGTAGCTACCATCCGAGGGCGTAATCCGCTCTTTTAACCGCCAGTGAATCGGGATACTAACCCGCCGTTTGGAATCAAAGTTCTTCTCTAGGGTTACTTCTAGAACTCCGGGTGCAACCACTTTTGCTGATTTGAATGCCGAACTAGAAGATAAACCAGCCTCCACGAACTCTACCTTGGTCGGATCATAGGTTAGACGGATTGTCCCGTTCTTTAACACGGAAGCTCCCGCGTCTCCACCATAGGTAAGGTCGGTACGCAGCTTTTGCCCTATCTCGTCCTCTAAAACATTAGATTCCGGATAGTTACCTTCTGAGTCTTGCGCCTGGTTAGTTAAACGACCAACCAAATCCAGGCGAGCATAAGTTCCACTGTATTCGGCGGGAAGTTTTTCATACTTGAAAGTCAGGTTTTGATCCTCACCGGTCAGGGGAACACTTTGACTGTCCGGAATACTATAGCCCGGAATAACCGGAGGGGTCAGCGTATAGTTATTGTTGGAGTCACCATCTTTACTGCTGACTACTTTGTCAAAATCGGCATGTAGTTTTTGCCCATCCGGACCGATATATTCAGCATGTACCTTGGTATCCACCAAGATAATCACATCATTAGCGTAACCTTTAATATTGTCCGGATTCTTCCCCGACTCTGGCCGCAAATAGATAGGTCCGTGCAAACCCGCATAAGTAGCGTTCGGGGGTACGCCCTGCCGACCAAACGAAATATCGCTCAGCATCGTTACCGCCAGCTCTAAACGGTTAGTGGGGTGCTCCAAATCCGAAATAGGCTTGTCTAACGGAGCATCCGGAACCGTAATCACCTGCCCAGACGGCATATCAAACGGAAACACGTATTCACTGAGATACGTGAGTTTACCAATAGATTCAGGCAGGGAAGTTATCTTATTCTTAGCTTTATCGGTATCGATTTCATTACTTGTAGTGATGTTCCGATTCACGAAATTGCCAAAGACTGGATAAGGTTGGTCGCGATCACGATAGTAAAATCCGATTGCATCTACATTTCCCCAATCCGCGGGTAGGGCAGTTAGGGCGTTATTAGCAAAGGCAGCAGCCCGTATATCTTTCACATTGCCCCAAGAGGACGGGAGCGTTGCTATCCGGTTAGCTTGGAAAGAGTTCCTGCCTATCTCGGTGATATTTCCCCAATCCGCTGGCAGGGTGACTATCTCGTTATTGGCAAATAAACCAGTAGGAATACTAGAGAAATTAGTCCAGGGCGCGGTCAATTGGGTAATCTTGTTATCTTTAAAGCTCTCCGCACCGACAGATTCCAACTGCCCCCAAGAATCAGGCAAACCCGTAATCGCGTTGCCCATAAACGCCTCTACACCAATAGTTTTAACCTTGCCCCAAGAAGCAGGTAAGGACTGAATCTGATTTTCGTTACCTTCATGGGATGCACCACAACGCGAGTCATTCTTTTCGTCGAAATAATAGTCATAAACTTTCTTACCGGCGAAAGCACACTTACCGATAGAGGTAACATTATCCCAGGAGGGAGGCAACACTTTAAGTTTATTTACCGTGAAAGCACCATACTTGATAGTGGTCACCGAGCCCCATGCCGGCAAGGCCTCCAGCTGATTTAATCCGAAAGCGTATGTACCAATTTGGGTGACGTTCCCCCAAGAATCAGGAAGAGAAGCTATCTGATTATTGGAAAAAACACTATCAGGTAACGAGGTTATTTTTCCCCAGGGCGCAGTCAAAGCCGTAATTCTATTATACGCGAAAGCGGAGCCGCCCAGTGTAGCTACTTCCCCCCAAGAATCAGGCAAATTGGTGAGCTGATTCTCATTGAATGCATGGTTGCGAATTAATGTTATTTTACCCCAAGATTGCGGAACATCAGTTAACTTATTACTTTCAAATGCACTTTGACCAATAGTAGTGATGTCTCCCCAACTATCGGGAATAGAAGCTATCTGATTTTTTAAAAAAACTCTATCTGAAATCGAGGTTATTTTTCCCCACGGAGCAGTCAAAGCCGTAATTTTATTACTGGCAAAAGCTGTCTCACCCAGACTAGATACCTCACCCCAAGAGTCCGGTAGTGCGGTAATATCATTACCACTAAACGAGTCTTTTCCAATCGCAGTTATATTCTCCCAAGAAGCTGGTAGAGATGCGATTTTATTACTGCTAAAGACGCTATCAGCCAATGACGATATTTTGCCCCACGAATCTGGCAGTTTTGCAATGCTGTTATTGCAAAACGCATACTCATGAATATAAGTGACCTTATCCCAGGATAGAGGTATTTTCGTTAGTACACGATTGTTAGAGAAAGCCCATCTACCGATTCTGTTTATATTTCCCCAGGAATCAGGCAAAGAAGTTATCTGGTTAACCGTAAAGGTATTACCCGGAATTTCTGTAATGTTTCCCCAGGAATCAGGCAAAGACGTGATCTTATTTCTCTCAAAGGTTGATTCGCCACTTAAAACTGCAACTTTTCCCCAGGAAGCTGGTAACGAAGTTATCTGATTATTGTAAAATGCCTCGCCCTCAAGAGTTTCAATCTGTTCCCAGGAATCCGGAAGCCTAGTTAAACCTGCACCTCTAAACGCCTGACCACCAATGGTGTTTATTGGCTGCCCTTTGTCACCAAATTTGGGCCAACACCAGGCATCTTTAGTTTTACCCGCTCGGTGTTTTTCCAGTCCGGTAGCACTAAAACCTCTTATAGAGTTACGCACTTTCCCATAGACTGTATCCGTAGAATATTTGAAGTCTTTTACTTGCCAGCCGGGGCAGATGATTTGTTCTGGCCAGTCCGGACCAACCGCGATATTACCCTTAACAGTCTTAGAACGCCCCTTAGCATCAGTAACCGTATAGAAAACCTCAGTCGTACCCTCCACCGAAGTATTCACCGACTCCGGCGACACCTTCAACAGGTTAGTTATAATGTGTCCCTCAACGTCCTTAGCAGTTACGCCCTTAAGTAAAGCCGCAGTAGTGCCATCAGCCCCATTAGCTAAATGCTTATTAACTTCACCAGTAATAGTCGGCGAAAAATCAGTACGCTTATAAACAAACGTAACCGTATTATCCCCACCCACCGTTGGAGTAATCTCCTGAGCCTCCTTAACAGCCGCAAAACCCGCAAGAGCTGGAGCCTGAACCGTATTCTTCTGAGCCGCAAAATAAACCCCATCCGGCTCCGTAAACTCACTTTGCAAAACCTGGGGGCTGCGTAGCTCCACCTGGGAACCATTCGGTTTTTGCTCCATGAACTTAACCGTTATCGAAACCGCGTCCCCCGCAGCCACCTGACCAAACCCCGAAGCATACTTTTGGGAAGTTACTGCGGACGGCAGCGCTTGCTGCCCATCGGCCTTTTCCAACACCACCCAACGCTTATTATTCGCAAACACTTCCGGACCAAACTCAGTGATAGTAGCGGGAATCTTGACCTTTTCAATCTGGTTGCCACTAAAAGCCTCCTGGCCTACTTTTGTGAGCTTAGACGGAAGCGTGACCCCCTTGAGCTGGTTATTAGCAAACGCACTAGCCCCAATCTCGGTTACCGTATCTGGCAGCTCCACCGTATCCAACTGATTATCACGGAAAGCATTCGCCGGAATAGCGGTCACCGGGGCATCTTTAATCTTTACCGTTTTTAGGGCGTTATCGCTGAACGCGCCCTCGCCCATAGTTTCCACCGTGGAAGACTCAAACGCGGTGAGCTTATTCTTCTGGAATGCGCCCTCGCCAATAATCTTCAAACCCGGCGCCGCAAACTCCGTAATCTCGTTATCGTAAAACGCGCGATCGGCGACCTCGGTAACAGTATCCGGAAGCGTAACCTTCGTCAGCTTCAGCCCCGAAAACACGCCCTCCGCAATCTTAGTAGTACCCGCCGGGATGGTCAGTTCTTTATTAGCCTCCAGCGCGGCCTTACCTTTATCAGTAAGCCCTACTAAAACGCTATCTTCAAAAACAAAACGATCATCACTAGGACTAGCACCCGCACGCAACGACCCATTAGCCCGCCCAGCACCAGCCACAGCACCCTCCTCCCGCACATCCAGCCCGCCATAAGTCTGACTGTCACCTGTCTTGGCGCTGCCGCCCGCGCGGGTGCCGGGACTCGGCTCGGCCGCGGGCGG
>NZ_RPZY01000033.1:0-124620 GCF_008661855.1 Varibaculum sp. | reverse complement strand
GGCTAGATAAAGTCATGGATTTAGGAGTCTAAGGTGTTATCAAGGTCAGATGCAACCGGATCGGTTCGCCTCGCTAAAAGTGAAGATATGCCGAGTTGGGGACAACTCCACTCGACTGCAATGAGTAAAGATTTACATTCTCATTTAGGGCAGGTAGCCCCGCAAACTTTAGCGATGATTAACTCAGGAGAATTCCCTAAAGCCTGGACCAAATCCCTGCTTAGCCCGCCCTCCCCAAAACATCATTTACTTTCGGCAGTAAACAAAGGACAGGTTGTGGGAATGGCGGCGATTGCCCCGGCTCCTACAATGTTGGCGAAGCCGAAACAGTCTCCGCTAGCGCAGCGGGGAGCAGATTCGGAAATCGTGGCGCTAGAGGTTAGCGATTGGGAAAAGAACCTGGACGATGCTTCTCGCCTACTTCACGCGATTGTTGATATGTTGCGACTTTCGGGAGCAAGCCGGGTACAAATCTGGTTGGCGGCTGGGGGAAAAGAAAAAATCCGGTTCTTTTCCGGATGCGGATTTTCTCCTGCAGGTCTGCGTCAGGGTTTGCAGGTGGGGCATGAATCCATGGTGCAGCACCTGTGGTTTTGTGACCTTTAGACCCCTCTCGCCCGCTTTTTGGACGAAATATAAATCGGCAGGTAGAGCAGGTACAGTGGAGTCATGAGTAACCTAGATAGCGCTTTTCGGTTAGCTGGTTCGGTTGGGGTAGCGATGGTAACCCCCTTTAAACCTGATGGCGCTGTAGATTATGACGCCGCCGCAAACCTAGCGAAACACCTGGTAGACCAGGGAGTAAACCATCTGGTGCTTTCCGGAACCACCGGGGAGGCTCCTACCACTCATCTAGATGAAAAAGAACAGCTGATAAAGGTGGTTCGCCAAGCAATCGGAGACGATATTTTCATTACCGCCGGCGCTGGCTCTAATGACACTGAGCACTCGGTGCGGATGGCGCGCAGCGCCCAGGAAGCCGGAGCTAACGGGCTTTTGCTGGTTTCTCCTTACTATTCTCGTCCCTCCCAAGAAGGCCTATATCAGCACTTTGTGAAAGTATCCTCCCAGGTAGACCTACCGATAACTCTTTACGATATTCCCGGACGCACCGGGGTAGCTATTAGTGATGAACTGCTAAAACGCCTGGCTGAAATCGATAATGTTGTGGCGGTCAAAGACGCTACCGGTAAAGTCGAGGTAGGTGCAAGGCGGATAGCGCAAACCGGGCTAGCTTTTTACTCCGGTGACGACGCTCTTAACTATTCGTGGCTAACTCATGGCGCGGTGGGGATTATCAGCGTGGTCGCTCACGTAGCCGCTCCCAGCTACCGCAAAATGGTGCAGCTGGTAGAAAAGGGAGACTACCAGGGGGCTCTGCAGCTTTCCCTAGAACTGGAGCCCCTGGTGAAAGCGTTAATGGGAGGGGGACAAGGAGCGGTAATGGCCAAGCACGCCCTCGCCCTCCAAAAAATTATTCCCTCTGATACTTTGCGTTTGCCTCTAGTCCCAGCCAGCAGTGAAGAAATCAAACAGCTGCAAAAAACGCTTGCAGATTTTGCTTTGCTCTAGGTCTGCGGGCTCGCTGCCGCTAATATCCCTAACCGCAACGCCGCTAGTTATTCCCAATCACTAACCGCCCAGGCGGGGTATTCTAACCCTAAATAGCTAAGCGTCACTATATTTATATCTTTTGCGCGCGCACGTTTGCCATAAACGAGCAAAATCGCAAGAATTAGACGTGTGAATCCGCTATATCCTGAACTTCCTTACCCCCCCGCCCTAAAATCTGGTGCTATCCGGATTATTCCCCTAGGAGGACTGGGGGAAGTAGGACGGAATATGACCGTCATTGAACTGGACGGCAAAATCCTGATTGTGGACTGTGGGGTACTCTTCCCTGAAGAGCTACAACCCGGTGTTGATTTGATTCTCCCCGACTTTTCTTACCTGAAAGAACGGATGAATGACGTGGTAGGGTTGGTGCTCACCCACGGACATGAAGACCATATCGGGGCAGTACCCTACCTGTTGCGACTACGCGAAGACATACCGATTTACGGTTCTGAACTGACCCTCGCTTTTTTGCGTCCCAAACTGGAAGAACATCGACTGAGCGCGGCGCATCTACATCAAGTCAGTGAGGGCGAGAGCATTGACCTAGATAATTTCGCTTGCGAATTCTTGGCAGTTACCCACTCGATTCCCGATGCCTTAGCCGTTATGATTCGCACTTATGCTGGAAACCTGCTGGTAACCGGCGATTATAAACTTGATCAGCTGCCACTGGATAAACGAATCACAGACCTGAGAGGTTTCGCCCGCATGGGGGAAGAGGGCGTTGATTTGTTCCTAGTGGACTCCACCAATGCGGAAGTGCCGGGCTTTATCACTCCGGAAAGAGAAATCGGTCCGGTAATCCGCCAGGTGCTAGCCGAATCCAGTGGGCAGGTAGTGGTAGCCTCCTTTGCTTCCCATGTACACCGGGTTCAACAAGTCCTAGAAGCTGCCCAGGCGGTGGGCAGAAAAGTTTGCCTCTCGGGTCGTTCTATGGAACGCAATATGAATATCGCTGCTCAAGCTGGTTATTTAGAGCTAGACCCCGAAGTGGTGGTGCGCGCCGAAGATATGAAGCATTTGCCTGCCAATAAACGAGTATGGATGGTTACCGGCTCCCAAGGTGAGCCTATGGCAGCGCTATCTCGGATTGCGCAAGGGCAACATCGGCTAGTGACTTTGGAACCTGACGATACCGTCTTGTTGGCGTCCTCCCTAATACCGGGGAATGAAAACTCGGTTTACCGGGTAATAAACGCGCTGATGCGCCAAGGAGCCAAGGTAGTGCATAAAGGTAACCGGGCAGTGCATGTTTCCGGGCATGCCGCTCAAGGAGAATTGCTTTATACCTACAATATCGTCCAGCCCAAGAACGTCATGCCCATTCACGGCGAAATCCGACATTTGATTGCTAACGGTCAGATTGCGCACGCCACTGGGATTGCCGAAGAGAACATTGCTCTAGCCGAGGACGGGGTAGTAGTAGACCTCAAAGACGGAAAAGCCCAGGTAGTAGGGCAGGTTGATTGTGAATATGTTTATGTTGATGGTGGCTCCATCGGCGAAATTGATGAAGACCAGTTGAAAGACCGAATGACCTTGGGGGAAGAAGGCTTCGTGTCAGTATTTGCCGCCGTAGATGTGCCCACCAAGATCATTGTTGCCGGTCCGCATATTACCGCGCGGGGAATGGCCGAGGACGAGGGAGTATTTAGAGAGGTACTCCCGGACGTGACCGAGGCGCTGCAAAAAGCCTTAAATCTAGGAGATAGCGACCCCTACCGCCTCCAACAGGCAATGCGCCGCGCCCTGGGACGTTGGGTGGCGCGCCGGTTGCGGCGTCGCCCGATGATTGTGCCGGTAGTCGTGGAGATTTAAATATGAATGCTAGCAGTAAAACTAAAAGCTCTTGGAAACAGCAGGTTCCAGTATGCGCCGGTTGGGTTTACAGCTTGGGGGCTATCTTTTGCCTGATAACCATAGTTTTACGTTATCTGTTTGAATTCGGTTTTAACCGGATAACTGTCTATATACTGCTTACTTTGGGGGTACCGGCGCTTCCTACCTTATCGACGGCGGTACTGCTAGCTTTTGTAGCTCTCTTGTGTTTTATGCGAAAACGCCTGGCAGTAATCGTAATGATAGCCATGCAATCCCTGATGGCTCTACTGTGTTTACTAACCTTAATTGTCTTATGGTTCGATGGAGAACTAAAACAGAAATATGCGTTAGAACCAGCAATTTTTCTGGTTATCGCGATTGGAATCATCGTCCTTTTAACTAAATCTGCCTCTGGATTTTGGGGGCGGGTAAAACTACGTTCCCTGTTAGTTGGCTTCAGCATAGTATTGGCGGGGGAGGCAATCTTATTTGGAATTGCTTTTGCTTTGACCCGCCACCTCACGCCAGCAACTATTGCCTCTTCGGATATAGCGCTGTGGGTACTGCGACGTATCAGCGGATTACCGTTCTTGTCTACGCCTCAAATAAATACCCTGTTGCGAGAATTTCCCGGAATCAAAGCATTATCGCTGATAGTGATGATTCTGTCGGCAGTTATCATCTTCTATGCGGTGATGCGTATCCTAATTGGCCAACGCTGCGAAATTCGCAGCAAACCAGATGACCTGCGTTTACGTAAACTTTTGATTCAATGGGGAGCAGAAGATTCCTTAGGGTATTTCGCTACTCGTAATAATCGCACGGTGATTTTCAGTTCCGATGAATCCTCAGCTATCTCCTATGGAGTCAGCGGGGGAATAGCTTTAGCCGCCGGTGACCCGATTGGAAACCCGGATTCCTGGGAAGACGTGGTTTTACGCTGGAAAAAGCATTGTTACAGTCAAGGCTGGATTCCAGCCGTGATAGCGGCCAGCGCTCAAGGAGCCAGAGTCTATCGGCGCAGCGGGATGATGGTGAAAAAAATGGGGGACGAGGCCATCATCTCCGCTGACAGATTTGATGAAAACTCGGTACATGGTCGCGCACTCCTGGCTGCTCAACGGAGGATTAGACGTAGCGGAATCAATATCGAAGTGCGCCGCCAAAGCGAAATCACTCCCTGTGAGCTAAGCGAACTAGAAATGGCAGCCAGCCTGTTCCGGATTGGGAATGAACGCGGCTTCTCAATGAGTCTAGATAGAGTATTCGCCCCTCAAGATGATCGGCAACTTATTTGCACCGCGCGAGGAAACAACGGTGAACTACAGTGTTTACTGACTTTTGTTCCCTGGGGGCCGCGTGGAGTCTCTCTGAATTTGATGCGCAGGGCAAAAAATGCTGCCAACGGGGTAGTGGAAGCAATGGTGCTGCAAATGCTGCAACACGGCTTTGAACAGGGTATTGATCGGTTCTCGCTCAATTTCGCCATGTTTAGAGAAATATTTGTTGAGGGCGAATCGGTAGATGCCACTCTTAACGACCGTTTTAAACGGATTCTGTTTATTAAGGCTTCAAAGTTTTGGCAGTTGCAGTCCCTATATGAATCTAACGCCCGTTACAATCCACGTTGGTTAAGCAGGTATATGTGCTTTTCTTCGGACCCGCTAGTGCCTTTGACTCTAATAGCTGCCGGTTGTTTAGAAGGCTTTATTCCCGCGCCCGCCTCTTTGCTGACTCTCAAAGGAACTCAATGGGAAGCAGACGAAGAGTATTTAACTCAGCTGAAACATATCCGCCAAGAACTCACCTCTCAGGCGGTTACCTATAAACTCACCGACCAGCAGAAAGTCCGCCGTAAAAAAGCAGAAAAGCTATTATCGGTCGGGATAGAGCCTTTCCCTCCCGGTTTTGACCTAGGCGAGCCTTTGAGGAAGGTCTTTAAGCAAGTAACTAACCGCACGGCTCTAACCTCACTACCTGGGGGTAATGCTCAAAATGCTGACATTAATCCCCCTGGCAGCGCTGCTAGCGTGACTGAGGCATCCACTTGCGGGAATTCGCCCTTAAAAACCCATGGCCGCATCGTAGCAAAACGCAACCATGGGGGAGTATGGTTCTGGGATTTATATGACCGGGGAACCTACCTCCAAGTAGTTTTAGAAAAACAACACCTAGCTTCCCGAGACTTCGCTAATCTGCCCCTACTTGACCTGGGAGATCAAATAGTCGTCAGCGGAACCTGCGGCACTTCCCGCAACGGCACGCCCTCACTAATTGCCCAAAAATGGGTGCTAGCTGCAAAAGCGCTTCGCCCCTCACCCCACCCGAAAGAAAACCTAGACGAGAAAACCTCCGCTCGCGACCGCACCCTAACGCTGCGTAACGACCCTGTAGCTCTGCAAATGCTAGAAGAACGCTCGCGGGCATTAACAGCGGTACGTGCGGAGCTTGCTCAGGCAGGATTTTTAGAAGTAGAAACCCCGATACTGCAAGCCGTGCAAGGCGGCGCTAATGCGCGTCCGTTTGTAACCCGCTCTAATGCTTACTCTATCGATATGTTTTTGCGTATCGCCCCCGAGCTATATCTAAAACGCCTGGCAGTGGCGGGAATGGGGGCAATTTTTGAAATGGGACGCTCTTTCCGTAACGAGGGCGCTGACGCAACTCATAACCCCGAGTTTACGTCTCTAGAGGTTTATAAGGCGGGCGCTGACTACCTGGAGATGATGACTTTAACCCGCAAACTCTACCAGAGGGCGGCGCGCGCGATTCATGGACGAGAAATCGCTTTACGTCCCCTTAGCGACCCGGGAAATCAAAAGATTGAGCGTAGCGTAAAGGGAACAGATTATTATGCTTACGATATTTCTGGAGACTGGCCGGCGATTCCGGTTTATCAAGCCATCTCTAAGGCTTTAGAGGAAGAAATTACGGCAGATACTGATGAGAGTATTCTCCGGCAGGCTTGCCAGAAGTTCGGTATCGACACTCCCCCCGGGGCTGACCATGGAAGATTAATCGGGGCGCTCTATGATGAGCTGGTCGAGGCTAAAACCACTCGCCCCACTTTCTATATGGATTTCCCGGTTTCATCTTCCCCGCTGACCCGAAAACATCGTGACCATCCGCGCCTGGCAGAACGCTGGGATTTGGTGGCTTTTGGTATGGAACTAGGAACCGCCTATACCGAACTTACAGATCCGCGTGACCAGCGTGAACGTTTTACTCAGCAGTCGCTGGCGGCCGCTGCGGGTGACCCGGAAGCAATGAGCCTAGATGAAGATTTCTTGAACTGTTTAGAACTGGGATTATTGCCTTTGGGAGGGCTAGGATTAGGAATGGATCGCATGGTAATGATGCTGCTAGGTTGCGATATTCGCCAAGTGCTGGCATTCCCGTTCGTCAAACCGCGAAGCTGAAATCCGAAATAGGTTGGAATCAATGGATAATCAGAAGAACAAGCTGGTGTCAGTAGCAGCAGTAGTGCTGACTTTACCTCTAAAAATGCCGCAACTGCCCGAGCGGGGAACCACCGTTCTAGGGCAGGCGCAACGTCCGGGAGTGGGGGAGGCAGCAGAGGTAATGATAGCTGCCGCTCGCCAGGCAGTACCGGTAATCAACCTGTCTTGCCTGGGAACTGGTCCTAACTCTACCCAGGCACGCCAAGTGCTGCGCAATGCCAATATCCAGACCAAAGCGGTCGAAGTAGTTGGCGATATTGGCATGAAAATCCAGATGATTGAGACTGGAGGCTACTATGCCTCGGTGCTCACTACCGGGGTGGAGGTCGATATTTCTGCCCTGGAACTAACTAAAGTTGCCTTGCAACCGGGCGACTTAGTGTATATTTCCGCCGGCGACCTCATACATTCCTCGTATCGTTCCGCTCTGGGGCAATGGTTACCCACCATAGCCGCTGAGGTAACGGTAGTGATGGCTGCTACTCCTCGAATATCGCAAATTGACCCGCACTATGTTTCCCAGGTGCTACCTTACGTTGATGTCCTGACCTGTAACGAGCACGAGTCTCGATTCTTACCCGGCTCTGTTGGGCATCTTAGCTGCGGATATGTGGCGGAAAAGCTTCCAGAATCTGCCTGGGCGGTAGAGCGGGTGGGCTCTCACGGTGCGAAACTTATTGATGCTCACCGTGAAACCATGATTCCCTCTCTGAATGTGAAAGCTGTCGATACTTTGGGGGTAGGGGCGGCTCATACCGGGGTTTTGCTGGCGGAACTGGTTAAAGGGCGTAAGCGCCGGGAAGCTCTGGCCAGGGCGAATATCGCCGGGGCTTTAGCAGCTACGAAGGAGGGAAATGATGCCTGCCCTGATGAAGTCGAAATTAGTCGATATCTCGATAAAATCGTTTTCTAGTCTTAAAGGCTGATTGTGGCGTAGAAATCCCTTTGAACAGCTAATTTGTTTATTTGCGGCGTGGCAGTCGTCGGGAAGTAATCCTTGAAAGGTAAATTGCCATTGTTATGGTAGCGAGAAAAACTAATAAGAATCAGAAAACAGACAGCCCGGAAACCGGTAATTCCCGCTTGCGAGACGGGATAGCTTTTTTACTAATTGCCCTGGCTGCAATGTCGGCTTTAACCGAATGGTTCTCCATGGACGCCCTCGCTACCCGGATGCTCCATCATCTAGCTGCCGGTTTGCTAGGTATCTACAGTATTTTTGCCCCGCTGCTTTTAGTGTGGGCAGCCATTAGCCTGTTCCGTCACCGCGACCCGGAGGGTTCTCAGCTGCACATTCTGGTGGGCACCATTGGAATGGCAGCCGCCCTAAACGGCATCACCCATGTGGCTTGCTCTAGCCCCAATATCAGCAATTTTGCGGCAATTGAGAGCTCGGGCGGTATTTTGGGGTGGTTATTTGGGCATCCGCTCAAAATTATTGTTACTGCGGTAGGGGCGGTAATTCTGCTGGTTTTACTGGGATTATATTCCCTGCTAATCGCCACTAATACTTCTTTGTCTCAGGCTTTTGGAGCAATCAGTAAGCTGTTTCACCGTTTCCAGGACACTGTTAATGAAAAGAAAGACCAAGCGGGCAGTATCAACGAGAATCAAACAGACGATACCGACCAGACCGACGGGCAGGACGAGCCGGATTCTAAGACGACCAGGCGGCTTAAACGTTGGGAACGTCTAGCAGCGCAAGCATCAGACGATGAGGATAACTCCGAATCTGCCCCCACGATTCTTCAATCTCCGGAGCAAGCTGCGAAAACCGAAAAATCAGCGCGTACAACCCGGTTAAAGCTACCGGAAGAAACTGCAAAGACCGAAGTGCTGGCAACCCCTAGCACGCAGGCTACCGATTCAGCTGCGGCTGAACAAGCCGCGGAAGATGACTCCCAGCTGCAACTGCCGGGAGCCGGTCAGGCGGGGATAGAACTCGCAGATGGACAAACCTATGACTTACCCAGTGAAGAACTGCTGGTAAAAGGAAAACCACATAAAGTTCGGTCGGAGGCTAATGACCGGGTAGTATCCGCCCTAGAGGCAGTGTTTACCGAGTTCGGGGTGGACGTTTCAGTAACCGGTTTTTCCCGCGGGCCGACCGTAACCCGTTATGAACTTGAACTGGGACCAGGGGTAAAGGTAGAAAAAATTACCAACCTTAAAAATAATATCGCTTACGCGGTAGCCAGTGCTGATGTGCGCATTCTATCCCCGATTCCCGGTAAGAGCGCTATCGGGATTGAGATTCCTAATACCGACCGTGAAATTGTGGTACTGGGTGATGTGCTGCGTTCTGCCGCCGCTCATCAGTCGAGCCATCCGATGCTGGTTGGGGGGGGCAAAGATGTCGAGGGCGGATATGTAGTTACTAACCTGGCTAAGACCCCTCACCTTTTGGTAGCGGGAGCTACCGGTTCTGGTAAATCATCTTTCGTGAACTCGATGATTACCTCTTTATTGATGCGTTCAACTCCGGAACAGGTGCGTTTAATCCTGGTTGATCCTAAACGGGTGGAATTAACTATTTACGAGGGGATTCCGCATCTAATTACCCCGATTATTACCGATCCCAAGAAAGCGGCGGAAGCCTTGGAATGGGCGGTCAAAGAAATGGATCACCGCTACAACGATATGGCCAATTTCGGGCATAAACATATTGTTTCTTTCAATCAGGCGGTTCGGGAAGGAACCGTCATCGCCCCGCCCGGGTCTGAGCGTGAAATCGCAACCTACCCCTATTTATTGATTGTGGTAGATGAGTTAGCCGATTTGATGATGATTGCTCCCCGGGACGTAGAGGCCTCTATTCAGCGGATTACCCAGTTAGGGCGTGCCGCTGGTATTCACCTAGTGGTTGCTACCCAGCGCCCTTCAGTAGATGTTGTAACCGGTATTATTAAAGCCAATATTCCCTCCCGACTGGCTTTTGCGACCTCTTCGATTACTGATTCCCGCACTATTTTGGATCAGGGAGGTGCGGAGGCTCTTATTGGGCAAGGTGACTCTTTGTATCTTCCCGCCGGTACCTCTAAGCCCTTGCGTATTCAAGGAGCCTGGGTGGGCGAGGACGAGATTCAAAAAGTAGTTGATGCGGTCAAAGAGCAGATGAGCCCGAAATATCGCGAAGATGTGATTGTCAAGGAGGAAGATAAACCCAAGGTTGCGGAAGATATTGGGGATGATCTTGATGACCTGTTAGAAGCGGCGCAATTGGTGGTAAATACTCAACTGGGCTCTACCTCTATGTTGCAGCGTAAACTGCGGGTAGGTTTTGCGCGTGCCGGCAGGCTAATGGATTTACTGGAGTCTAGGGAAATTGTCGGTCCATCTCGAGGGTCTAAAGCCCGGGAAGTGCTGGTTTCTCCCGAACAGTTACCAGAAGTATTAGCAATGTTGCGAGGGGAGAAACCCTCCGCGAAAGTTGCCGATTCGCCCTCGCCAAATGCGCTAACCAGCGAAGATGTCTCACTTTTGGAAGAAGTTGAGGGTGAAAGCGAGGAAGACGCTTGGGAACTTACTGGGCGCTAAGCACCTATAATGCGGTTTAAGAGCACAAAAATCTATTAGGGTAGTAGTTGATGGAAAGTAAAGATAAGCCTACGGCTTCCCCAACCAGCTGGCAGCAGATAATCCCGAACGTCCTCACAATCGTGCGAATCGTGCTGGTTCCGGTTTTTATTGTGCTGATGATTCTGTATCATTTGCGCGCTTCTACTGTGCTACTAGCCTTCTCGCTGCTAGTTTTCATGGTGGCTGCCTACACGGATCATCTGGATGGAAAACTGGCGCGCCGTTGGCAAGTAGTATCTAACTTTGGAAAACTCCTTGACCCCATTGCTGACAAAGCCCTGATGATTTCGGCTTTTGTCTTACTGTCCCTGTTTCAAAACCTGTGGTGGTGGTTTACCGCAGTAGTGATTTTGCGGGAGCTGGCAGTCACCGGGTTGCGGATGTATTTACTGCGTTCTGGGGAAGTACTTCCCGCCTCCAAGGGGGGCAAGATTAAGACCAGTCTGCAGATTTTAATGGTGTTCCTGTGGATGCTGGCGGGGATTTGTTATCCTCTCCATGCGCAATTGGGAATTTTCATTATGTATTTAGCAATCGCTGCCTTGATTGCTGCCTTCGTAGCTACTGTTCTTTCGGGAATGGTGTATTTCCTAGATGCTCACGATAACCAGAAGAAACAAGCTGAGCATCCAGAAACTGAAAGCAACCCGGAAGATAAACCAGCTCACAGTAGCGATAAACAGCCTGGGGACAAGAATAAAGAATCCCTAAAACCGCAGGAAAAAGCTAGCGATTCTACCTCCGGAGATTGCAACTCCCCCAAAGATTTACCGACCAAGGGCGATAAACCGCTTAGCGATAGCTCCCGGGATTTGGTAAAGAATTCCGTATCTAAGGGCGAGGACGAGGCGAAGTTAGATACTAAAGAAAAGGGGGAGGAAAAAGAAAAAGACTCATCTCCTTCTAGTGAACTGGATTCTGCAGAAAACACCTCGCATAAAGCCGCTTTCCCTTCCCGTAGGCAAAGGCGAGCCAAACAAAAGGCGTCAGGCACAGACCAGGCTGGCTTAGAACGTGGGGACAGTGAACAAGTAACTGGGCTTGACTCCCCTAAGGTCGAAGCTACTTCTATTCCTCATTCCCGCTTCGACGTGCCGGATTTATCGCAAAACTCTGCTCAGGCTGCTAAGAACCACGGGTCAATAGAAATCGAGGAGTCGTCCTCAGAATCTGAGAAACTAGCCGATAAACCCGGTAAAACCGGTAGCGATGAATCGGAAACTAAGAATCGCTCTACCGAAACTGACCGTGAAGAGACAGCTAAAGAGGCTAAGAGCCGATTTGCGCTTTCGCGTTCCCAGATGCGGCGCAACCATAAAAAGAAATAAGCAGCCAGCTAAATCACATAGCTGTGAACACTCGCACTTTTAGGGAATAACGGAATGAGAACGTAAATAGCGGTGTTGGAATTAATGTAAAGCAAAACGAGGATATGTGACTAGCGATTGCCACGACCAGCTCAAAGCCCGATGAGGCAATCCGCAGATAAGGGGATATGCTATGGATATGACGGAAAAAGATACGGAGAAGAAAACACCGTTGCTGCGTGAAGAGATTGGTCAAGTCTTAAGAATGGTGCGGCGTTCTCAAGGGCGTACTTTACGAGAGGTTTCCACCAGCGCCCAGGTGTCTTTGGGATATCTTTCCGAGGTTGAGCGGGGACAAAAAGAGGCATCTTCAGAGCTTTTGGCTTCAATCTGCAAAGCCTTAGAAGTACCGATGGCAATGGTACTGCGGGAAGTCTCTTTACGGGTTGCGGTAGCCGAGGGGCTTTCGGTGCGTCGTCAGATGCCCGAAGTTCCGGTACATTCGGTAGTCTAGCCAGGTGAAGCGCTCCGAATTTGATTATGCCCTGAAAGCCGTTTTTGGACAGGCTTTCGGGGCATCTTTATTGACTGATTTGTACTTACCCCAGTTGGGGGCTACTCCCGCGCAGGCCTTAGTGGCGGGAAAAGATTTACAACAGATTTGGGATTCATTACTTGTAGAGACTGATAGCGACCCCGAATTGCGTTTTATTCACCGCGCTGACCAGCGAACTTTAGATGAGCTTTGTGCAAAAGGGGTTTTAAGGAAAAAATCCCGGAAATAGCCGGGGCTTTTTAAGGACGCAGACCGATTTTTCGGATTGCTCTTTTCGGCGTGCCGAATTTGTCGAACATCTGTTCGCTAGATAAAGTTGTACCCAGGCGCGCAGCCAGCGATTTATCCTCGTCGGATTATCGCCAGGCTGTTAAACGTATCTGGTCGTGCGTAGCGTCAGCTTGGAACCTCGGTGAGGGGAACACCAAGGCAGGGGAAACCCAGACCAGCCTATTAACAGTTCGGAGAGAACCAGAAAGGACTAACTACCATGGCAAAGAAAACTGTAAAACGACAGGTAAATGCGGGTGGCAATCGGGAACAGGCGCTAGACATGGCTCTAGCAGCGATTGATAAACAATTCGGTAAAGGCTCAGTGATGCGCCTAGGGGAGAATACCCATCGTCAGGTAGAGGTCATCTCTACTGGTTCAGTAGCTTTAGATATTGCCCTGGGAGTGGGAGGATTACCCCGGGGGCGAATTATTGAGATTTACGGTCCAGAATCTTCCGGTAAAACCACAGTCGCCCTGCACGCAGTGGCAGCAGCCCAAAGGGCAGGCGGTAACGCCGCCTTTATTGATGCCGAGCACGCCCTCGATCCTGAATATGCGAAAAAACTGGGGGTAAATACTGATGAATTATTAGTATCTCAACCAGACACCGGGGAACAGGCACTAGAAATCGCCGATATGCTGGTACGTTCGGGCGGTATAGATATTTTAGTAATCGACTCGGTAGCGGCGCTAGTTCCCAAAGCGGAAATTGATGGGGAAATGGGGGATTCCCATGTTGGTTTGCAGGCGCGACTAATGAGTCAGGCACTACGTAAAATGACGGGTGCGCTTTCAGCTACTGGTACTACTGCCATTTTCATCAACCAGTTGCGCGAAAAAATCGGGGTTTTCTTCGGCTCTCCGGAAACCACTACCGGGGGCAAAGCCCTGAAGTTCTACGCCTCGGTGCGCATTGATGTGCGCCGGATTGAAACCCTCAAGGACTCTTCGGGGCCGATTGGTTCGCGTACCCGCGCGAAAGTGGTAAAGAATAAGATGGCTCCGCCTTTCAAGACTGCCGAGTTCGACCTGATGTACGGAGAGGGGATCTCTCGCGAAGCCTCGATTATCGACCTGGCCACCGATTTAGGTATCGTGCGCAAATCTGGGGCCTGGTACACCTACGAAGGCGATCAACTGGGGCAAGGTAAAGAAAACGTGCGCCAATACCTAAAGGATAATGCCGAACTGGCTGGGGAAATAGAGCAGAAGATTCTAAAAGCAGTGGGAATTATCAATGATGAGCCTGCCGATAGTGCCAATGAGGAAACGGTGAAGGCTGCCGATTAAAGGCTGCTCTTAGCTAAGTCCCTATGGTTAGATATTTAGACCCGGAAACTGATTTTGGGATACCTGCCCGGAAGAAAACAGCCTCATCTTTAGCCTCCCGTAGGCAAAAGAATGGGCAGCTTCCGCGCGAACAAGCCCTAGAAGCAGCGCGAGAGCAAGCGTTGCGAGTGCTAGATCGCAACGCTTGCTCTAGTGCCCAGATTCAAAAAAAACTCTCAGTCGCGGGATTTGAACCGCAGATTTGCGAGGAAATCGTTAATCGCCTCCTTGAAGTGGGGTTACTAAACGACCGGGAATACGCTGCCATGCTGGTACGAACCCGTTTTAGTGAACGGGGATTAGTGGGGCGCGCCCTAATACAAGAGCTAAACCGGAAAGGAATCCCGCCGGCTTTACATCCGCAGGCATTGGCGCAAATTGATGCTGCCCAGCAAGATGAAAGGGTAAAAGAGCTGGCGGAAAAGAAAGCACGCACCCTGGGAAATGTTACCTACCCACAGGCGATGCGCCGCCTTGCTTCCTTTTTGGCACGCAAAGGCTATTCGCCAGCCCAATGTCGTGAAGCTACCCATAAAGTATTGTCTGCTATGGAATTTGACGAATATTAAACCCCTCCAGCTTGTTAGGTGCAATGATTAAGATATGAACGAAGAACTAGATATACTTGCCCGTCGGTTACTGAAACTACTCAAAGATAATAACTACTCAATTGCCTGTGCAGAATCCCTGACTGCGGGGCTAGTGTGTGCCACCCTTTGCGATATTGCCGGAGCCTCACAGGTAGTAGCTGGTGGGGTAACGACTTACCAGACTCGCACCAAACGGGAAATCCTGGGGGTATCATCATCGCGTCTAGAAGAAACTGGCGCGGTAGATTCGGTGGTGGCTGAACAGATGGCGCAAGGGGCAGCCAGTCTATTTGGCGCTGAGGTAGCGCTGGCAACTACCGGGGTTGCCGGTCCGGGCAGCCAAGATGGTCATTCGGCAGGAACCGTATTTATTTCGGTTATAACTCCCGCCGGGGCAGCAACCACCGAGCTTTCGCTATCGGGAAGCCGTTTACAGATTCGTTTAGCAACGGTAGCAGCGGTTTTAGAACTAGCAATCGCGGCTTTGAGTTAGGGATTTATCCACCGGGCTACTTCCTCAGGTAACCTGGAAAGGTGGCATATGACTATGATGAAGAACTTGAACGGGCGCAAACTACTTTAGAGAAAATCCAGGCGGTTACGGTTCCCGAAAAGCTCCAGGCACAGATAAAGACCCTGGAGCAAGCCAGCACAGACCCTAATCTGTGGGACGACCCTAACCGAGCTCAGGAAATAACCTCGAAGCTATCCCATTTGAAGTCCCGCCTGGGGCAGGTTGATAGGCTCGGTCAAAATCTAGAAGATGCCCTCACCCTAAAAGCAATGGCCGGGGAAGAATTAGGTAGTGACCGCGAAGAAATCCTAGCTGAGTTGCGCGCCCTTTTACGCAAGCTGAACAAAGAATTGGCTGACCTTGAGGTGCATACTTTACTTTCCGGTGAATATGATGAACGCCGCGCGGTGGTCACTATCCGTTCCGGGGTGGGGGGAGTAGATGCTGCCGATTTCGCTCAAATGCTACTTAGAATGTATTTACGCTGGGCAGAACGCCACAATTACCCCACCCAGGTGATGGATACGTCCTATGCAGAAGAAGCCGGGATTAAGTCGGCGACTTTCCAAGTAGACGCGCCCTATGCCTATGGGACTTTATCCGTAGAGGCGGGAACGCACCGTTTGGTGCGACAAAGTCCCTTTGACAACCAGTCACGCCGGCAAACTTCTTTTGCCGCGGTGGAGGTCATTCCCCTAATTGAATCCACTGACCATATCGAGATTCCGGAATCAGATTTGCGAATTGATGTTTTCCGTTCTTCTGGTCCGGGTGGACAATCGGTAAACACCACCGACTCGGCAGTACGAATGACCCATATTCCCACCGGAATAGTGGTCAGTATGCAAAACGAGAAATCTCAGATTCAAAATCGGGCTGCCGCCTTGCGAGTGTTGCAATCCCGACTGCTCCAGTTGCGTCACGAGGAAGAACAGGCAAAGAAAAAAGAGCTGGCCGGAGAAGTTAAAGCCTCTTGGGGTGACCAGATGCGCTCCTATGTGTTACATCCCTACAAAATGGTGAAAGACTTACGTACCTCTCAGGAATCTTCGCAGGTAGATGCGGTGTTAGATGGTGATATTGACGCATTTTTAGATGCCGGGATTCGCTGGCGCAAAGCCAATGAGGAAAGCGAAAACTAGCACGTCAAGACGTTAATATCTGCCTAACCGGCGTGTAAGCGCCAAAGGAAAGCCTCTAGGCGTTATGTTGGTCAGTGCTGGAAACTGCCAACACTTAGTAGGGGATGCATGATTACTTTTGATGACGTCTCGATGGTGTATAAACGGGGGGCTCGCCCTGCTTTAGATCATGTGAGCTGCAATATCGAGCGGGGAGAGTTTGTGTTCCTGGTTGGGAAATCCGGTTCCGGGAAATCAACTTTCATGACTATGATTTACCGCGAAAATTGTCCGTCCGAAGGTACGGTTACGGTACTGGGAAAGGACGTGGGTCGGCTTTCCCGCTGGAAAGTCCCTAAATTGCGCAGACAAATCGGAACAGTTTTCCAGGACTTTAGACTTCTCGATAACAAATCAGTTCAGGCAAATGTTGCCCTAGCAATGCAGGTGATTGGACGTCCTCGCCACGCGATTAAAACCGAAGTCCCCGAGGTGTTATCCCTGGTGGGGCTAGAAGGCAAAGAGAAACGAATGCCTTATGAGCTTTCCGGGGGCGAGCAACAGCGGGTAGCGATTGCCCGCGCAATGGTTAATCGTCCAGAAATCTTGTTGGCAGATGAGCCTACTGGAAACTTAGATCCGAAAACCTCACTGGGGATTATGCGACTGCTGGATCGGATTAACCGCGCCGGAACCACGGTGGTAATGGCAACCCATGATGATGAAATTGTTAATCAAATGCGTAAACGCGTAATTGAATTAGTCGATGGGGAAATTATTCGCGACCAGGATCGCGGCGTGTACGGTTCGAGTCGTAGCTAGGAGAAACAATGCGTTTGCGATTTATTCTTGGTCGGGTGTTTTCTGGTCTAGGCCACAATATGGCAATGACCATTTCAGTAGTGCTAGTAACTTTCATTTCCCTGCTATTTGTGGGCGTGGGCGGTTTATCTCAGATGCAGGTATCCGCTATGCAAAAGGAATGGTACGCAAAGGTAGAAGTGAGCGTTTATATGTGCGCTCAAGATGACCAGGTAGCTAACTGTAACGGACAGGAAGCCACCAAGGAACAGATTCAAGATGTTCGCGACGAGCTAGAGCGTGGAACTTTAGCGGCTTATGTTGATCATTTTGAATTCCAAAACCACGATCAGGTGTATGCGGATTTTCAAAAACAATATGGCGACACCACTTTAGGACAGGCCACGAAGCCAGAGATGCTGCCCGAGGCATTTAGGATTAAATTAAAAAATCCCTCTCAGTATGAGATTGTGTCTGCGCAGCTAGAGGGGCAGCCTGGGGTAGAGCAGGTTCAAGATCAATCACAACTGGTTCAACCTTTAATGAATCTGTTTAACCAGGCAACCCGGATTTCTCTGGGACTAGCCGCGGTAATGGCATTCGCCGCGATTTTGTTGATTGCAACTACTATTCGTCTTTCTGCTATGTCGCGGCAAAAAGAAACCGAGATTATGCGGATGGAAGGGGCTTCTGCTTTATTTATCCAGCTTCCCTTTATGATAGAAGGCGCACTTTGTGCAATTTTAGGTGCGCTTTTAGCTTGTGGAACTTTGTTCGCCGGGGTGAAATATCTGGTTCAAGGGTGGTTACAAAAAACTATTCCCTTTATCCAATTTGTGGGAGTGCGGGAAGTGCTGATTCTATCTGCCGTGATTGTGGGAGCCGCGCTGGTGTTATCAATAATTGCTTCCGTGACTTCTTTGGCTAAATACGCAAAGGTATAGCCATGTTGAAAAGGAAACGGATAGGGACTTTTGCGGTCAGTGTCGGACTGGCACTGGCCATGGTCTTAGTCGGGAACAGTGCCACTACCTTGGCATCTGATCGCAGCGATCAGGTTGATAAGCAGAAAGCCGCATCCGATAGAGCTGCGAAGCTGCGCGCCTCTTTAGAGGACGTGAGTGCAGATTTAGCCGACTCGGTGATTGCCCTTGAGGAAGCGAAAGATGCGCAAACAAAAGCACAAAGTCGCTATGATGAGGCAGCTCGTGTACAGGCGAGTGTCGCGCGAGAGCAAGCCCAGGCGCAAGATAACTTAGAGGTAGCTAGCGCCCAGCTTAAAAGGGTGGAAAAAGCTTTAGCGCTATCGCAAAAGAAAGAGAACGATAACCTGATTAATATCGGGAAAATTGCGCGGCAAACCTACACTAATCCTTCTCTAAATGGCTCTTTTGAGTTTTTTATCTCCGGTAAAAACAGCACTGACCTTAGTACCTATGCTCGTAACGCTTCCTTGGCTACTCAGATTCAATCCGATACTTTAAAGCTGGTACAAGACCAAATCGTGGGACAAAGAAATTCTCAGGCCGAACAGCGTGAGCTTACTTTGCAAGTTCGCAGATTAAAAGAGCAGGCGGATGCGGCTTTGGAAAGTGCCGATGCCGCTAAATCGGAAAAAGCAGACAAACTTGACGAGCTGAATAAAACGGTTGCAGCCAAGGAAAAGCAAGAGCAGGATTTAAATTCAAAGAAAGGCGAGATTGCTAAGCAGTTAGAGCAGGCTGAAAAAGATAAACAGGATGCTCAAAAACGAATCAGTGAGATTGACGCTAAGAACCGTGAAACTAAGGCTGCCGGTAGCGCCGGCACCAGCACCGCTGGTTTTACTACCGGTTCGATTTTCCAAGGTCCGATTAAAGGACAATTGGCGCTGACTTCTCCTTATGGGTATCGCATTCACCCGGTAACTGGACAGCGCCGTCTGCATATGGGAGCCGATATTCATGCGGCCTGTGGTTTACCGCAATACGCAGCAGCTAATGGGACGGTAGTGTCTACCCGCTATGAGGGGACTGGCGGAAACACTGTCACTATTAATCACGGCATGATTGCGGGCAGTTCTTGGGTGAGTGTTTATCGACATATGACGCATTTTGCTTCCAGTCCGGGGCAAAGAGTGTCCAAAGGTCAGCTCATCGGCTATACCGGTGCTACTGGCAGGGTTACCGGCTGTCACGTGCACTTTGAGTTGTGGAAGAATGGCTCGGTAATTAACCCGATACCCTTACCCTAGGAATATGAGGTAGCGTAGAGACGCTATGAGTAAGAAAGCTAAGAATCAGGTTGCCACGGGTGGGAAGAACTCTATACAGATGATTGCCCGCAATAAGAAAGCTTTGCACGATTTTTTCGTCGAGGATACCTATGAGGCTGGGCTGGTACTAACCGGTACCGAGGTTAAATCTTTGCGGATGGGCAGAGCCTCTCTTAGCGAAGCTTGGGTTGAAATTGATCGTGGGGAAGCCTGGCTGCAACATGCCCATATCCCCATGTATATTAATGGCACTTGGACAAACCATACGCCTTTGCGGAAAAGAAAGCTTTTGTTGCATAGACGCGAAATTGAAAAATTAGATTCTCAATCCCAGGCTAAGGGATACACAATCGTCCCTTTGGAACTGTATTTTTCTAAAGGACGAGTCAAAACCAAAATCGCATTAGCTCGCGGTAAGCAAGAATGGGATAAACGCCAGAGCCTGAGGGAACAGCAAGATAAGCGGGAAGCGCAGCGGGTTATGAAAGATTGGAATCGCCGCGGCTAATTACCGGCTGAGATAAGCTAGGTCTCTGACTAGCAGACGCGGCGAGCGCGAGCTTTCCGGCGACGCATACTGCGACGTTCATCTTCGCTCTTGCCACCCCATACGCCGGCATCTTGGTTGTTATCCAGCGCCCAGCTTAAGCAAATGGATTCCACTTCGCAGCGTGCGCAGACCATTTTTGCCCGTTCAGCCTGTGCGATTGCCGGACCGGTGTTTCCGATTGGGAAGAATAGTTCAGGGTCTTCTTCTAGGCAAGCAGCGCGGGAACGCCAATCCATTTACGTCTCCTTTTAATGACTAACTGTAAGTTACGATTTGGGGTTAGCTGTCCGTAGCAACCAAGTCGTAGGACAACTCCTTTAACAGTTACTATTTTTTTGTTTACGAGGGGATAAATCAAGAGGTAAAACAACTTAGATATGATTATTTGCGGTGTAACGTGTCACAAATGGAAAAAACTTGTCAATTTATTTAAAAAATTGCCGTTTGAATGGCTATTCCTTTACCATTCTTTACTAAAATTCCTCGTCCCGGAATGGGACTCAAACTATCGGGAAGTGCCTGAGAATCCAGGTCTTTAACAAACGGTCTGCATACCCTTCCGTCCCCTAATATCAGTAGAATTGACCGTTGGCGCAGGTCGGCGAGTGACGTTGAGAAAGATGTCTGAACAATCTGGGGGCTGACGGTGGCAATTAGGTGTCTTCGCCCTATCCTTTCGTTGCTAGGGGCGTCCTCTCCAGAGAGAGGCTGCCCTGTTTGGGCAAAATAGGTTTCTTCTACTCTCTTTTCCGTGGGTAGCTGGTCAAGACGCGAATCATTACTGCTTAACCCCTCTAAAACCAGATGGTGTGGCATAAAATGTGACAGCAACCTGGCAGCATTAGTTTTTCCACTTTTAGCCTCCCCAATAATTAGCCAGTCACGTTCAAGGTCAGCCGGTTCTAGCTGCAAATCCCCAGATAATCCGGTGGCGAACACTGCAGGAGAAGAGGAATCATCATTAGAGGTCGGAATAGTGAAATGCTTAGGCAGAGCACAAAGAGACGCTCTTGGGGATGGTAAGAAATGAGCAGGCTGCGCCGGTGGAGGAGACGCAGCCCTAAAAGGCGTGCATTGAGCACTGGGAGAAAATACGAAAACTCCCGCACCACCTATATGCTCTAAAACTTGGGGAGTAAAACCAGCCTGTGCAACTTGGATATGGTCGCGTATTCTCCCAACTATCTGAGTTTTCAAACCCCCAAATAGACGTGAGGAAGCCTGAGACGCCTCGCTGACCACCAGTAAAGAAATTCCCAGGGCTTCGCTTTGACGGCATAATCTTGATAATAAATCGTTTCCCGAAAGCACCCCGTAGGTTCGCTCTAAACTATCCAGTACGTCCTCGCAATCATCAATAATCAGTGTCCCCGATAGTTGTCCCCGGCAAGCCCTTTGTAAGGTTTCCAAGCTTACCTGGGGGCTGGTAGCGATAGTTCCCGGCCAGGAAGCGCGGCTAATAGTGCGAAAGGAAGAACCGAAAAACTCGCGAATAGAAGGACAAATAACATGAACTTCCTCTCCCGCATTAGCCAGCTGTAGTGCCAGCATTAAAGCTAAAGAAGTCCGACCTGAACCCTTTGAACCCACCAGGTGAAGAGAAAAAGGCAGTGAAACCGTTAAAGGAGCAGTGCTTTGAAGGCTGGGATAATCCCCTAAGCCTAAGGTTGCGCCCTTAGAGACAGGGGGCAGTTCAGAAAGGGAGATTTTTTGGGGAAGAGGTGGAGCCCAAGGAATACGAGGCGGGTAGGTAGGTTTCCAGCTCAGGCGGCGTAAATGCGTGATAGTTTCAATCTGGGTAGCCTCAGAAATCCAAGCAAATTGTAGGAGCTTTCCCGCGGCTTCCCTCGCAGATTTTATCCAGGCACGTCCAGCAATTGCCGGCAGTTGCGCGCTGCGCCCATCTCCTAGAATGTCGCAAGAATCTGCCGTTTCTAGTACCCGCAAACAAACTCTCAACGCCATATTAGATTTAATCTGACCATCAACTATTCCTGCCGGGCGCTGAGTAGCTAAAACTAAATGAATCCCTAAGCTGCGTCCTAAAGTTGCCAGCCTAATCAAGGAATCCAATAAATCAGGGTGATCGGTAGCTAATACTCTAAACTCATCGACTACCACCACAATCCGAGGGTGAGAGAGAGTTTTGTGTTGCTCCCGATACTTGATTTCTGCGTTTAATGACAATAGGGCACGTCTGGTAAGGGAAGGCTCTAAATCAGTTAAAATCCCTAGGACGTGGGGAAGAGCTTGCAGCTTCTTAAAAGCGTCCCCGCCCTTGTAGTCAATCAACACATATTGCAGTTTGCTGGGAGGATGTGCCAGCGCCATCGAAATTAACCAGGTAGTTAAGGCTGCCGACTTTCCGGAACCGGTAGTACCCGCCAGTAGTGCATGCGGACCGTCTTTTATCAAATCCAAGTAAACAATCTCACTAGCATCTTTAGCCACTGGAGCGCGCAAAGAGTCGGAACGATTCCAAGTGTTTTTGATTTTGGCTATCGGATCTTCGGCTTCCAGTACCTCTTGCCACAAACAACTAAAGGGAACTTGCTGCGGTAGCTGGGTGCTAGCAGCGGTGTTTGTGGTGCTCACCAGGAACTGCCACCAAATAGAACTGGGTAAATCTGCATTAAAGGTTGCACGTGACCCCTTAGATACCGGCACTATTCTGTTTGTCCATACGGGAGCTTCGCCGGGTGAATTTGCCCAAGTTACGCAAATGTCCCCAGCTGAAGATAAAGGTGTTCTATCAGGTGGAACCACAATTACCCGGTCACATTTAGCGTGGGCATCCTCAGGATTGATGCTCTCGGGAGGTCTGTGGGGAGCAGAGGAATTAAGGAAACCCAAGCGATATTTAGATTCTTCTTGCCAAGCGATTTGCCCCGCCCACCAAAAGGCGCGCTCACGGGCATATCTACCGGTAAAACAGAGTTTATCTCCACTATGGGCACGAACTACCTGGTGGGGACTTACCCACGCGCCCACTTGCTGATTTGGGTTAGAAGCAAAGGGAGGCGCATTAGGGCAGCTACTTTGAGTAGCGGTCAGTAATAGTTGCGCGGGACTCACTGGACGCGGACGACGATAAAACCAGACCCCGAGGGCAATCAGCAGGCAAACCCCTAAGATAATGCCAGCCCAGGTGCGGGGAATCTGTAGCACCGAGGCTAATGACAATGGTAGGAACAAGAGCATCGGTAGAAACAACCACTGTCGCCAAGAGGCAGTATTAAGCTGGGGTCGCGGACGCGCAACAGTGAGCACACGAGGACGTTTGGCAACTTTTAACACCGTGTTTCCTGCTCTAATCCGCGAGGAAGCTCCCAGTTCTTGTTGAAAACGCAACCTAGTGAACGGAGAAACTACGCGGCCGCGAAAAGTGCCATTACTAGAGCCCAAATCACGCACCCAAATCTTCCCTGATTTGTTAATAAAGAGGACGTGCTCGCGCGAAACGGTTTCATCGGCTAACTGGGCTCGTCCTAGGCGGCAGTAGGAATGGTTTAAGGGCAGCACTATCCCGGCAGCCGGGCCGCGCTCTACCTGTAAATGACAAGGAGCTGCCAAGGCATCTTGCACTGATTTGGTTGCCACTTTGTCAATCTAGCTACCAGAGTGCTTTGCTTGCCACCTTTTCTGTATCCCTGTGGATAACTTGATTCTAAAGGAGGGAAACTTTTTAGTTTCTAGATAAAAGGGGAAAATAAAAGCTATGGCGAGCGAATATGAGCATGAACTACTTAAAGCACAAAAACAATGGCAAGACCTGGTTAAACAGATTAATCAAGCCCGAGTTGAATACTATGACCGTGACCGCCCCACCCTCTCCGATGCTCGTTATGATGAGCTATTTCGCCAGTTAGGAGACTTAGAGGGACGATTCCCGCAATTAGTAAACCCAGATTCTCCTACCCAAACCGTAGGGGGGAGTGTGCAAAAAACTTTTTCTTCCGTAACCCATCTAGAGCGGATGGCCTCTCTAGATGACGTGTTTGATACCGAAGAAGTATCGAAATGGTATCAACGAATGTCGCAGGCAACTGGGAAAGAGAATCCTCAGGTTAGCGCGGAAGTAAAAATCGATGGCTTAGCGGTTAATCTTACCTATCGGAATGGGAAACTAGCTCTGGGCGCTACCCGCGGAGACGGCACAGTAGGGGAGGACGTGACTGCTAATATCCTTACCATCAGCAACATTCCCCGAGTTTTAGCCGGGGCAGTTGTGCCGCAGATATGCGAAATCCGCGGGGAAATCTATTTTCCACTGGCGGCTTTCAAACAGTTAAATGAACAGCGCAGCAGGGAATGGGAAGAATACAACCAGGCAAAAAGAGAAGGTAATCTTGTGGCTTGGCGTGCCCAGCGACAAAAAGCTGGTCTTTCCACCAAGGTGGAACCACCTTTCGTTAATCCTCGTAATGCGGCTGCCGGGTCGCTGCGGCAAAAAGATTCGCAAATAACCGCTACTCGTCCTTTAGCATTAATTGCTCACGGAATCGGAAAAGTTAGCTGGAAGCAATCGGATTTAGAAGCAGGCTTTAACCCGCCAGATACCCAAATGCAATGGTACCGCCAGCTTAGACAGTGGGGTTTGCCGGTCAGTAACTACACTAAATCCCTAAGCTCTCTGGCAAATATTCAGCGCTACATTTCGGGCATTGGCAAACAACGTCCCGATATTAGCCACGAAATAGACGGGGTAGTGCTAAAAATAGATGACCTTAAAACCCAAGATGAACTGGGCTTTACCGCGCGTGCTCCGCGCTGGGCGGTTGCCTATAAATTCCCGCCGCAAGAAGTTCACACCAAACTGGTAGATATCCGAGTTGGGGTAGGGCGCACCGGCAGGATAACCCCCTACGGGGTAATGGAAAAAGTGCTGGTAGATGGCTCTAATGTGGAGCGAGCAACCCTGCATAATCCTTATGAGGTGCGCCGGAAGGGCGTGAAAATCGGGGACACCGTGGTGCTACGCAAAGCCGGGGACGTGATTCCCGAGATTGTCTGCCCGGTAGTGGATTTACGAGACGGTAGTGAACGCGAATGGCAAATGCCAAATACCTGTCCCTCCTGCGGTAGCGAAATTCGACCTGAAAAGGACGGAGATAAGGATCTGCGTTGCCCTAATCAGCGCCATTGTCCCGAACAGATAAAAGAACGAGTTATTTTCTTGGCTTCGCGAGGGGCGCTAGACATTGAGGGGCTGGGGGAGCAATCTGCTGCGGCGCTGACTATGCCCGAGGCGGCTCGTCCTCAGGTTATTTCCGCCCTCTCTAAAGGTAACGCAGTAATGGTAGCAGATAGGTTTGTGTATATTCCTGCTGGTGAAAAGATCTTTGAGGCGGATAGTGCTCAAGTTGAATCCCTGCTGCCATTGCCACAAGAAGCAGCCCTGCCTCTAGAATCAAGATTATTTGATTTAGATTCTGACCAGTTACTTACAGTAAAGACCTGGAATCAGAAACTGGTTACTAAAGCTGACCGTCTGAAGCTAAAATCCCAGCTGTTAGCGGAAGGTAAGAACGAAGAAGAAGTCCAAACTTTGGTTCGCCAGCTACTAGGAAGCGGCGAAATCTGGACCTACACCCCCTATTTCGCCAATTCCAGGGGAGAAGAATTATCCCTAGGGGCACGAGGCAAAGTTTTACTAGCAGAACTAGGAAAAGCAAAAACTCAGCCACTTTGGCGGGTATTAGTGGCGTTATCAATCCGGCATCTAGGCCCGCAAGCTGCCCGTACTTTAGCGGCGCGTTTTAATTCAATAGCGGCGATTGGTAACGCTAGCGAGAGCGACCTTACAGTGGTAGACGATATTGGACAAGAGATTGCCTCCTCAATTAAGCGGTGGTTTAGTATAGATTGGCATCTAGAAATCGTAAGTGCCTGGGAAAAAGCCGGGGTGATGATGCGGCAGGAGGAATCCTTAGATTCTCCGCAAACCTTGCAAGGACTAAACGTGGTGGTTTCCGGACGGGTAGAAGGATATACCCGAGACGAGGCAAAAGAAGCCCTAATGAAAGCGGGGGCTAAGTCTGCATCCTCGGTATCAAAAAATACCGACCTGTTGATTTATGGTGAAAAAGCCGGTTCCAAGCTGAAGAAAGCCGGGGAACTGGGAGTTCCCTGCTTACCGCAGCAGTATTTTACTCAGCTTATAAAGGACGGATTACCGGCAACCTTGCAAAAGCTATCGGGGGAGGGTGGACCTAAAGAAATCACTGCTCCCTCCACTTCTACTGAAGCGGACTCGCCTGCCAGTGGGATAGATTCTCCTGACGTTACCGATAGTCTATTTTGAGCGTCCCTTATAGAAAATCCTCGGTGAAGAGATAGGCTAATTGTTATGTTCAAGATCCCGAAAAAGACCGTTCCGCGCCTAATCAGGGGCTTGAAAATCTTGGGTGCGCTAATCGCGAGCTTACAGGCGATTACAGTTAGCGTTATTGTCGCAATCGACCAGTTACGAAAACTACGGCAAACCGGTAAACCGGATGGCTACCCCCGGATTAGCGCCCTCCCAATGCGAGTTGATCGCTCTCGTCTAAACATCTATATGGATGGAGAAACTCTTTATCGCGATATGCTTGCGACTATCGAGGGCGCGAAAGAGCGGGTATTCTTTGAAACTTTTATCTGGAAATCAGATGAAATCGGACAAGAATTCAAAGATGCCCTGATTCGGGCAGCAGAGCGTGGCGCTGAGGTCTATATTATTTGGGATCGCTTCGGCAACCTGGTGGTAGATCCGCGCTTTTTCCGCTTCCCCCGGCTAAAAAATCTGCACGTCCTGAGATATTCTCTTAAACACACGGCACGTGACCATCGCAAAATTTTGGTAGTAGACTCGCGGATTGGTTTTGTTGGGGGATACAACATTGGTTCCTATTATGTCGATAATCAGTGGCGAGACACTCACCTAAGGATTAAAGGACCCAACGTTTGGGAACTGGAGAGTGCTTTTCTTGATTTTTGGAACTATGCCCAAAAGTGGCATTTGCGTTTAAAGAAAGTGCGCGATCCGCGGGGCAGGTCATGGAACTCGAAGATTCAGGGCTGCGTAAATGACCCGAAACGACTGCTATTCCCGGTGCGCGGAATGTATGTAAACGCCCTCGATAAAGCGCAAGAATCCGCCTATATTACTTCGGCGTATTTCGTTCCCGATCGAGTAATTCAACGTTCCCTGATTGACGCGGCTCGTCGAGGAGTAGACGTAAAAGTACTGGTACCGGCAAAATCTAACCATATTATTGCAGACTGGATCTCTCGCTCTTATCTGACCGACCTGTTAGATAACCAAGTCGAGCTGTGGCTTTATGACAATGTAATGATTCATGCAAAAACTGCCGTTATTGACGGTATCTGGTGCACTATCGGCACTGCCAATATCGACCGGCTGTCGATGACCGGAAATCATGAAATTAATATGTCGATTACTTCACGACAACTATCTGCGAATATGGAGAATATTTTCTTTACCGACCTGTTAAATGCACGCCAGATTACCCGCCATGAATGGAATCAACGTCCCATAGTGGCGCGAATAGCAGAGAAACTTTTACGTCCTTTTGCGTTCCTGGTTTAAGCGCAACGCCCCGCGCGTTGCGCTAATATGACCGGAACAGTCTTGGGCATTAGACTGGGAATATGTCTACGATTGATAGGGATGAGGTAGTGCGGGTAGCCGCTTTGGCTCGAATCGCACTCACTGAAGAAGAAATAGACCAGTTCGCGGGACAGCTAGAACAGATAGCTAGCGCGGTAGCCACCGTATCTCAGGCAGTAGGTCCAGATACTAAAGCCACCTCCCACCCGATTGAAATGACCAACGTATTACGCCCTGATGTAGTGGGCGATTGCCTGAATCGGGATGAATTATTGGCAGGAGCTCCTCTGGCAGAAGACGGACAGTTCCGCGTACCGCAAATCATTGGGGAGGAGTAACCGTGGAAGATTTCTTGAAACTTTCAGCCCTGCAACTAGCGGAGAAGCTGCGCGCTGGGGAGCTGACCTCCGAGCAGCTAACCCAGGCTTGCTTGAATCGGATTGAACAGTTAAACCCGAAGCTAAACGTGTTTGTGCATTTAGATCCCGAGGGTGCGCTGGAGACTGCTCGCCGCGTGGACAAGGCTCGCCAGAACGGGGAAGAACTGCATCCCCTGGCGGGAGTCCCGATTGCTTTGAAAGACAATATGGTTACCCGCGGACAAGAAACCACCTGTTCGTCAAAGATTTTGGCTGGTTGGAAGCCTCCCTATGATGCGACGGTAGTTACCAAAATCAAGGAGGCGGCTCTACCGATTATTGGTAAAACCAATATGGACGAGTTTGCCATGGGTTCATCTACCGAACATTCCGCCTTCGGTCCTACCCGTAACCCTTGGGATTCTTCTCGGATTCCGGGCGGTTCCGGCGGAGGCTCGGCCTCGGCGGTTGCCTCGTTTATGGTTCCCTTAGCTTTAGGTTCCGATACTGGCGGCTCGATTCGCCAGCCAGGGGCAGTTACCGGCACAGTGGGGGCGAAACCCACCTATGGTGCGGTTTCCCGTTACGGTCTGGTGGCAATGGCGTCCTCGCTAGATCAAATCGGTCCGGTTACCCGCACGGTTGCAGATGCGGCGGCCTTGCAGGAACTGGTGGGTGGTCATGATCCCTTTGACTCCACTTCTTTAGATGAACCAGTTCCGGCATTGCTAGATGCCGTGAAAGAGTATCAAGGGAAAACAGATTTATCCGGTCTGCGTTTGGGGGTAGTTAAACAGGGCAGTGGCGACGGCTATGAAGAGGACGTGACTGCGGCTTTCCAGGCGACTGTTTCAGCTCTCGAACAGCGCGGAGCTAGCGTTAGCGAAATCGATATGCCTTCTTTCAAATATGCGTTAGCCGCCTATTACTTGATTATGCCCGCAGAGGTTTCTTCAAACTTGGCACGTTTTGACGGGATTCGTTTTGGGATTCGGGTGGAGCCAACCACCGGGCCGGTGACTGCGGAAACCGTTATGGCCGCTACCCGGGAAGCCGGTTTTGGGGCAGAGGTGAAACGCCGAATTATTTTGGGTACTCACGTTTTATCTGCTGGATATTTTGATGCCTATTACGGTAGCGCCCAAAAGGTACGCACCTTGGTACAAGAAGACTATAACCAGGCGTTCTCGCAGGTAGATGCCTTGGTTTTGCCTACTTCGCCCACTGTTGCTTTTAAGCTGGGGGAAAAGATTTCTGACCCCTTGACTATGTACAATTGTGATATCGCAACTATTCCGGCGAATCTGGCAGGAATCCCCGCAATCAGTGTTCCGATTGGGCTTGACCATCAAGGACTGCCGATTGGTTTCCAGGTAATGGCGCCCCAACGCGCCGATGCCCTCATGTATCAGGTAGCCCAGGCAGCAGTTGAGGCTTGCGGCACCGATGTTCCGGCTGCTTGCCCGGTGAAGTAGAGGAGAAGCAATGAGCGATTTAATGAAATACGAAGATGCGGTATCTAATTTCGATCCGGTTTTGGGCATGGAAGTCCACGTCGAGCTGGGTACTGAAACCAAAATGTTTGATAGCGCCCCGAACTCTTCACTGGGAGAACCCAACACTCGGGTAACCCCAGTTTCAGTGGGATTGCCTGGATCTTTGCCGGTAACCAACCAGCGCGCAGTTGAATATGCAATCAAAATCGGACTTGCCCTTAATTGCGAAATAGCTCCTTACTGCCGGTTTTCTCGCAAGAATTATTTCTATCCCGACCTGGCAAAGGCCTACCAGATTTCCCAATATGATGAGCCTATCGCCCATGATGGCTATGTAGATGTAGAGCTAGACGATGGGGAAATCTTCCGGGTAAATATTGAACGCGCCCATATGGAAGAGGACGCCGGTAAGAACACCCACATTGGGGGAGACGCTGGTCGTATTCAAGGGGCTGCCTATTCCCTGGTGGACTACAACCGCGCTGGGGTTCCTCTAGTTGAGATTGTTACCCGCCCTATTGAGGGCGCGGGGGCTCGCGCTCCCGAGGTAGCCGCCGCCTATGTGCGTACTTTACGGGATATTTTCCGAGCTCTAGAGGTTTCTGAAGCCCGGATGGAACGGGGGAACGTGCGCGCGGACGTGAACGTATCTTTGCGTGCTAATCCGGATGCGCCCTTGGGAACCCGCACTGAAACTAAGAACGTGAACTCGTTTAAAGCCATTGAAAAAACGGTTACCTTTGAGATTCGTCGCCAAGCCAAGATTCTTTCTGACGGCGGCAAAGTTATCCAAGAAACTCGTCACTGGCATGAAGATACTGCTACCACTTCTTCGGGGCGGGAAAAATCCGACGCCGAAGATTACCGCTATTTCCCGGAACCCGATCTAGTGCCGGTAGCTCCCGCGAAAGAATGGGTGGAACAGCTGCGCGCTAACCTGCCGGAACTGCCGGTAGCCCGGCGCCGCCGCCTGCGCGAAGAATACGGTTTCTCCGATATGGAAATGCGGGACGTGGTAAATGCGGACGCTTTGGATATTATCGAGGTCACGGTAGAAGCAGGAGCCGCGCCCCAGGCGGCACGTAAATGGTGGATGGGGGAGATTTCCCGAATCGCTAAAGAAAAGAATCTGGATTTAACTGAGGTTTCGGCTACTCCCGCCGATGTGGCGCAGCTGCAAGACCTGGTAGACCAGGGCAAACTTAACGATAAGGTGGCTCGGAAAGTGATTGCCGGGGTGCTGGATGGTGAAGGCAATCCCGCAGAGGTAATGCAGGCACGCGGATTGGAAATCGTGCGAGATACGGCCGCGCTGCAAGCGGCAGTCGCCCAGGTGATTGCGGATAATCCGAAAGTCGTGGAACAAATAAAAGCCGGGAAAGTTAAGGCGATTGGCGCCCTCATGGGTGGGGTCATGCGTGCCACCAAGGGGCAGGCAGATGCCGGGGAGACTCGGGAGATGATCCTCAAGCAAATCAACGGCTAAGCAGACAATGTTACTAATGTGACTAATTACCTCTTGTTCTAAATTTAATAGTTGCTGCAAGTGCTATCAAGTGGCTCTGTCAGAAGTTTTTACTGGCAGAGCCGCTTTTTTATTTTTTACAAATAATAATTCGGTTTCTTTAAGTCGAATTAATAAAAAATTCTGGATGCTGGAAAAGTTCATTTCTTGAACTGAGCTTGACAAGCGGGGGGGGGGTAATAATTTTGCATTGTTCCTGTCAGAAGTACTTGTAGGAGTATTAAAATGAAAAATCTTGTCAAAAAAACTGCAGCTGGCGTTTTTGTAGCCGGTTTGACTTTCGGGTTTGCCCCGGCTGCATTTGCAGCTGACGCAACCCCCGCTTGCTGGGTAGACGCTGTCGAACAGGCAGAGGTTCACTACGCCAATGAAAATGGAAAGCTCACTGAACTGCAGGTGACAACCAACCAGGCTGATGGTGCTATGAAAAAAGCCGAAGCTGATGTAAAAGCCGCTAAAGCTAAGGTTGCTGCCGCTAAGAAAGCTTTCGACGAGAGCAAGACCCAAGCCACTCCCGAAGGAGACGCTGCTAAGAAGAAAGCTCTCGATGATGCTAACGCCGATTTAACTAAAGCAGCTGCCACTTTGAAGAGTGCCACTGCGAAATACAAAGAAGCAAAAGGATACTCTGATATTCAGGAAGGCACTGTTAAAAACTATGTCTATCCGGCTCTAAAGAAGATTCAGGACGCTGATCCTGCCGCCTATAACAAGGCTCACGGCTGCAAAGCTACCCCCTCCAAACCGGCAGAAAAGCCCGCGAAACCTCAGGTAAAGCCCGGTAAATCCGAAAAAGGGACTGCGGTTGCTGTCGCCGATACCAAGAAATCTGCAAATAAGCCAGTCGCTAAACCGGCTAAGCAGAGCAAAGGAAACCTGGCTAGCACCGGTGCGGTTGCTGCTTCTCTAGCTGGTATCACGCTAGCCTCGGTAGCCGGTGGAACTGGTGTAGTTGCCTGGCGCCGTCACAAAGCGTAAGGGCTGCGCTTAAGCGATTTTCGATGATTTATTGACCTTGTAATCATCTGGCAATCCATAGGGCTTGGACGAGAAAATCTCGTCCAAGCCCTATTACTTTTGGGCATTAGCCCATAACGTACGCGCGGGAGCAGATTTCGCCTCCTGCCCTGAAAACTGGATGTAGATACTTCCGCGCGGGGGAGAGATTTTTCCTCCGGCTCAAGCCCGCGGAATTGTGTACGTGGTTAGGCGCGGGGGCGGATTTTGCCTCCTGCCCAAAAGCTCGTAAAAGACCTTGGTCTTTTACGAGCTTTACGCCCGCCTAACCTGCTCGGCATAAATCCGCCCCCGCACCTGGTATGCGAATTTAGGATTTTTAGTCAGATTCCCCTCAAGTCGGCCGGCGTCATTCTTTACTCCTGGGAGGAGCTTGACTTCGACTAGACAGACTCTGCATCTCTAGCTGTCGTTTTCGGACATTCAGTATTCAGATGATGAAATCTGTAAGTCTGCGGGCATTAAGGCTGCGAGAACGCTTACTGGAAGCGCGCGGGGGAGAGATTTTATCCGAGCGGGCGCGGTGGCATAAGAATTTGGAAAACGCCGCTACGTTTTCCAAATTCTTGGGCGGGAGGAAAAATCTCTCCTCCGCGCATATGTTCCTTCCTGCGCATAAACTCGCCTTCGCGGGGGACTTTTACCTTTACCGCAAATAAGTCTGCTGCTAGTTGGCGATGGCTTTTAAGGCGTGCTGGTAGACTTGCTGGTCTTTGGAGCTAAAGCAACAGATAATTACCGATTTTAAGGCAGAGGGAGAGGCGGCGAATTCTTTTATTTCACCCAGAGCTATCTGGGCAGCTTCGGCGATAGGGAAACGGAAAACGCCGGTGGAAATAGAGGGAAACGCAATCGAGTGACAATTATTTTCAGCTGCCAGATGTAGACTATTTCGCCAAGAAGCAGCTAAAAGTGCATTTTCACCGCTTCTCCCTCCTCGCCAGATGGGACCTGGGGTGTGAATAACGTGCTTGGCGGGCAGGTTATATCCCCCGGTAATCTTGGCTTGGCCGGTGCGTGCCCCGCCCAAAGTGCGGCATTCTTGGAGCAAATCAGAGCCCGCGGCGCGGTGAATAGCGCCATCAACGCCCCCTCCTCCTAAAAGAGAAGTATTAGCCGCATTCACGATAACGTCTACCTCTAGGGTAGTAATATCTCCTAAAATTACTTCTACCTGCAAGGAGTTTAGTTGCATTTCATTAGCCCATTATCTCTAATGGAGCAGTAGCCTTGAGGATTTTTCTCAAGGTAACGTTGATGATAGTCCTCAGCGGGATAAAACGGGGGAAGATGGGCGGCAGAAGAAATCTCGGTAACCGGAGCCGCTCCGTAAAGACTCTGGATTTGCGGTGAAAGCTCCAAAATAACTGCTTGTGCTGTCTTTTCTTGATCCACCGTACTCGGGAAAATCTGAGAGCGGTATTGTGAACCAATATCTGCTCCCTGGCGATTTAGAGTAGTGGGATTATGGTGGGAGAAAAATGTTTCCAGTAGCTGACGGAAACTGACTTGCTGCGGGTCAAAATCTACTCGAACCGTTTCAGCATGACCGGTAGTATCGGTGCAAACCTGCTGATAACTGGGATTGTCAGTATGTCCCCCCATATAGCCAACTTCGGTGCGGGTAACCCCGGAAATCTGGGCAAAAAGGCGCTCGGCTCCCCAAAAGCATCCCATAGCAAAATAAGTGGTTTCGATAGTTTCCATACCGCCAATTATAGGGGGGCGCCGCCACCTCCGCTCACGGAAGCTACGTCCTCTAGGTGAAGAAGGGGACGGTGCTAACTAGGGTAAGAAGTGTTCGGTTACCGCAATAAGCTGCGGGTATTTAGGGGTGCGACCGTCCCCGGAAGAGCGTCCTTGAGAATGTCGTTTCACCCACGGCCACAGGTGCTCCCTAGCCCAAACAAGATTCTCAGCTGCCCGGTAACGGTCTTTATTTGCTAGAGCCGGTTTTTGATAGTCAGAGTCCACTACGGGCTGCCCAAGCCCTTGCAGCGCTGCATTCATGACTATTTTGTGTCCCTGATTGGTTAAATGTAGATGATCTGGAGCCCAAAGAGAAGTATCCCTAAGCGAGCGCAATCCCCACAAATCCATTACGTAGCAGTTATAACGCCGAGCAATAGACCAAAGATTCGAGTTAAAAACGGCAATCGCCATCCGAGATAAACCCAGTAGAGGAGAATGCTTAGGGTCGTAGTTGGCACAAAGCAAAACCTCTACTCCTTGCGCACGGGCTTGCATCACCATTTTCTCTAGCAGAGCCGTAACCTGATCGGGGGCACATCCGGGTCTTATTAAATCATTTCCCCCGGCAATAATAGAGATTAAATCCGGTTTCATAGCTAATGCAGCAGCAAACTGTTCCCGGTAAATCTGTTTTATTAAACGTCCTCGAATAGCTAAATTGGCATATTTGAGAGGTTGTTTACCGTCGCTAATCCGGCGCTGGGACAGCTCGAAGGCTAGACGGTCTGCCCAACCAATATAGATAGGGTCATCGCTGCTTTCGTCTAAGGTATCGGTCATACCCTCGGTGAAAGAATCACCGATAGCTACAAAACTATCCCAGGGGACAGGAGGTATCTGCGCTGTTTTACTATCACTAGCCACGGCTCTACCCTAAACAAAAGCCGAGATAAGGGCAAAGGTATTACCGGATTTAGGGGGATAGATAGGGGGAAAATAAAAAATATCCCACTGCGAGCAGTGAGATATTTTTTGTAATACGCAGCCATCAGAATAACTGACCACTGGATATGCTAGAAAACTACTTTTCTAGGGTATTAACCAGTTTCGCCAGTTTTGACTTGCGGTTAGCCGCCTGGTTGCGGTGAATAATCTTCTTTTGCGCGGCGCGATCCAGCTTTCGACTGGCCAGCTGCAATTCCGATTGTGCTAGCTGAGCATCCCCAGCAGCCACCGCTTCGCGGGTACGCCGTACCAGCGTCTTTAGCTCGGATTTTACCGAGCGGTTACGCAAACGGCGCTTTTCGTTCGTACGAATACGTTTTTTCTGAGACTTAATATTTGCCAATGTTTCACTGCCTATGAGTTATCCAATATTCGGTCCAGAGGGCTGAGCCGGAATCGGACTGGCGTGTGGGGCACGCTGGCAAGAAACCGGCAAGACTAAAGCCGACCGGGGCTAAAGTCCGGCTACTACTTTAACAGTTACCTTAGTCGGAAACGAAAAAGAATCCCGGTAGGTAAGCAAGCTCACTTCCTAGGAGGAATTGCAGGGGAATAATCCTAGTAAGTGGGAATCATAGTTGAAAGGGAAAGGTGAAAGGTAGCCGATTTAGCTAGCCCCAAAGAGCAGCTCGCAGCGCAAAATATCCGCAAAAAGTGGAACAGTCAGCAATAAAAAAGATTTATCTGCGCCCCTGGTTGGGGTTACGTCCGCGTAACTGATCGAGCTGACGACGCTCTTTTTTCGTGGGTCTGCCGCTTCCGACCTCGCGGCGAGGCAAAGCCGGTAAAGACAGTTTCGGTAGCCTTTCGGGAGTTAAATCCTCGTAAGCTAAGCGTGCCTGCGGGTAACTAACGCGCCGAGACAATAACTGTTTAACTGTCAAAATATGGTCAAAACCGCCGATACGTACCACCACATTATCGCCGATACGTACCGGTGAGGAGGCTTTCGCGCTCTTGCCATTAACTTTTACGTGTCCAGCTTTACAGGCTTTAGCTGCTGCAGAGCGGGTCTTATATTTGCGAACAGCCCACACCCAAATGTCGGCGCGAACAAAGCTGACCTTATCGAGGTTAAGGGCTGCGTCCTCTTTATCTGATGCGCTCAATATAGTGCCTTTATCGCTGTTTTAATCCCGGCAAGAGTCCCGGTTTTTACCAAAAACTCTATTTTTCATTCTACTGCCTAGTTTCTAACCCCCACGCGCGCCACAATTAGCGTAATCTTGGTACTAGAGGATTTTCCCCGCAAGGGGCGTTGAGGAAAGGAATAAATTGGTATCTAACCCAGTTCCCGCTGCCAAGTTACCAAATGGGCGGGTTCCTTTAAATATATTGGAGTTGGCGCCGCTTTCTACCGGGATGACCCGGAAAGAAGCCCTGGACACTTCGCTAAATCTGGCGAAGAACGCTGACCGTTTAGGGTACAACCGCCTATGGGTGGCAGAACATCACGGTTCGCAAGTGTTCATGTGTTCTGCCTCTTCGGTGATAATCACTCGCGCCCTCGAAAACACTACCAGGCTGCGGGTAGGTGCGGGCGGGGTGATGCTACCTAACTGGTCCCCCTTGACAGTGGCAGAAACCTATGGAACGCTCCACACTATTTACGATGGTCGTGTGGATTTGGGGTTAGGGCGAGCTCCGGGAACTGACCCTGCCACTGCTAGGGCGCTACATCGCGGATCTAGTGAACCTGCCTATTTCGAGGAAGATTTAGAGGAATTAGCGTCCTATCTTTCAGATCAAAAATCGGTTGTCCATTCCGGAATGGTGTCTGGGGCAGAAGCCTCTATTTTGGGGATTGAAGTTATTAGTGTCGATCGTCCTTTCACTCGGGTGCGTGCCATACCAGGCGAGGGGACAGCGATTCCCATGTGGATGCTTTCTTCCTCGGCAGCTGGCGCGAAAGTAGCGGCTGATTTGGGGATGCCCTATTCTTTTGGGGGTCATTTCGCCCCCCATAACGTTGATGAAGCCATAGAGATTTACCGGCGCGAGTTTAACGCTAACGCCCCTACTGCCATGGTGGACGAACCGGTGGTAATGATGGGGGTGAACGTTATGTGTAACGAGGACGAGGCGGAAGCTAAATACCAGTTCACCACTACTCAACAGGTGCAAGGTAACGTACTTTCAGGTCGCCCCGGGACTTTAACGCCCCCTACTGACGATTTAGATGCTACCTTAGGCGAGAAGCTAGCTGACCGGGTGCGGGCTTTGCAATCTATCCATGCGGTAGGTACCCCCGAGCAAGTAGCGGAAAAACTCGATTGGGTGTCACGTAAATACATGGTAGATGAGATTATTACGGTAACTCATGCCTATGATCCTCAGGTTCGTATTCACTCTTTGGAACTGGTTGCCAAAGAATGGGGACTGCCGATTTTACCCGAATCTACCGAGGAAGAAACCGCAGCTGATTCTACTTCTCAGGCAAAAGAGGTGGAAGTAATAGAGATTAAAGAATCCGAGGTAGAACTCGATAACGAAAAGCCCAAATCGCCCGCGCCTCGCAACCGTTCCGCCGTCTATGGTCCAATCCATCGTAGCGAACGGAAGAAACCGTCTCTCAAAGATAAATCAGCTGCCTCTACCGCCGATAATGCTGAGCAGACCAGCGAGCAGAAAACTCCGGTAAAGAAAACCGCTACCCGCAAGAAAACAGCGGCCAGGAAACCGACCGCTACTAAGAAAACTACCGCGAAAACAGCGACTAAAACCGAGATAGCTGCCAAGGTGGCTCAAAGCGATAGCGCAGATGTCAGCCCAGAAGAAACCCCAACAAAATCTGCTGCTCGTACCCGTAGTCGGCGTAAACCACGTCCTCGCAGTTAGGCTTGAGCGTCCTGTGGCTATACGATAGCGCAGACAGATAACCCAGAATAACAGGAAGAATATACGATTGGCTACCAGCGACCGCGATTTAGGGATTGCCCCCGCTAACACCGATACTCAGCGGATTCGTAATTTCTGCATTATTGCCCATATTGACCACGGAAAATCTACTCTCGCTGATCGTATGTTGCAGGAGACCGGGGTAGTTTCCGAGCGAGAAATGCGCGAACAATATCTAGACCGGATGGATATTGAACGCGAACGGGGAATCACCATTAAATCACAGGCAGTGCGGATGCCCTGGCAAGTATCCGATACCAACTATGTACTTAACATGATTGACACCCCCGGTCACGTGGATTTTTCCTATGAGGTGTCGCGTTCTCTGGCTGCTTGCGAGGGGGCGATTTTGCTAATCGACTCTTCCCAAGGAATTGAGGCTCAAACTCTTGCCAACCTTTATATGGCGATGGAACATGATTTAACTATCATTCCCGTGCTAAATAAAATTGATCTTCCAGCTGCCCAACCTGACCGCTGTGCGGAAGAAATTGCTGGTCTTTTAGGGGGTGCCCCTCAGGATTGCCTGCGGGTTTCGGCAAAAACCGGCGAGGGAGTACGCGAACTACTAGACCGGATAGTAGCGGAGATTCCCCCGCCGCACTCGACGGGGCAGCAGGCACGTGCCCTGATTTTTGATTCCGTATATGACACCTACCGAGGGGTAGTTACCTATGTGCGCATGATGGATGGGCATCTAAATAAAGGGCAGCGGGTCAGAATGATGTCTACTAGCTCTGAACATGAGCTTTTAGAGATTGGGGTCATCTCTCCAGAGCCAACCCCAGCGAGTGGGCTAGGTCCGGGCGAAGTAGGCTATTTGATTACCGGTGCCAAAGATGTGCGACTATCTAAAGTCGGGGATACGGTAACTAGCGCGAAAGATGCTGCTACCGAGAGCCTACCCGGCTATAAAGAAGCAAAACCCATGGTTTATTCCGGGATTTACCCGGTAGATGGGGATGATTTTCCAGATTTACGCGAAGCTCTAGACCGTTTGCAGCTAAATGATGCCGCGATTACTTTCGAGCCTGAAACCTCAGTCGCCTTAGGATTTGGTTTCCGTTGCGGGTTCTTGGGGCTGCTGCATTTAGAAATCGTAAAGGAACGTTTAGAAAGAGAAGCGGGACTGTCGATTATCGCTACTGCGCCCTCGGTAATCTATCGGGTTACCCAAGAGGACGGGACAGAACTAGAGGTTACTAACCCTTCCGAATACCCAGATGGCAAGATTTTTGATGTCCAGGAACCAGTGGTTGAAGCCACGGTGCTTACCCCGAATGATTATGTGGGGCGAATAATGGAGCTTTGCCAAGGTAGACGCGGGATTCTAGGCAAAATGGAGTATTTGTCTTCCGACAGGGTAGAGATGCATTACCGTTTGCCCCTAGCGGAAATCGTTTTTGACTTCTTTGACCAGCTTAAATCCCGGACGCGGGGCTTTGCTTCTTTGGATTATCACGAATCGGGTACGCAGTCAGCTGATTTGGTGAAAGTAGATATTTTGCTAAATGGCGAAGGCGTGGATGCGTTTAGCGCTATCGTGCATCGCGATAGCGCCTACGCATACGGAGACAAGATGACGCGCCGTTTGAAAGAACTGATTCCCCGCCAGCAGTTCGAGATTCCGGTGCAGGCAGCAATTGGATCGCGCATTATTGCTAGGCAAACGATTAGGGCACTGCGAAAAGATATGTTGGCGAAATGTTACGGCGGGGATATTTCTCGCAAACGCAAACTTTTAGAAAAACAAAAGGCGGGGAAGAAACGAATGAAAGCAGTAGGCTCGGTGGAAATCCCGAATTCTGCTTTTATTGAGGCAATAACCCAGGATAGTCCCAAGGGAAAGGGGTAAATCATGAGTGAGCAAATGATGGCTAATGAGGACGCAGCAGACGGGATTGAAGTGGAAGAGGACGTTTTGGCTGTTGATGAAAGTAGCGACAGTGCTGAAGGCTTTGACCTTTCATCACCAGAAGGACGTTATATGGCCAGGTCTAAGTCTTTTGTGTCCAGGGCACGCCAGCTTAGCGATTCCCTGCAACACACTTGGGATGCTCATGCAAAAGAATTTGTAGTCGAAGTCCCGATGGGAGCCGGTTATACAGCGGTTGCTGAGGACGCGAAGCCCCTTTCGTTTAAACGGTTATTTAACCGCGACAGTGTGGTGCGTTTAGAGATTGGTACCGGCAATGGAGAACAGATTGTGTCTGCAGCGGTTTCTCATCCGGATCGGGACTATATCGGGTTCGAAGTTTATCGTCCGGGGGTAGCCCAAACCGTCTCGAAAGCGGTCAAAGCCCGGGTAGGGAACTTGCGGATTATCGAGGCTGACGCGGCGCAAGCGTTGCCGATTTTATTCCCGGAAGCGTGCCTGGACGAGGTTTGGACTTTCTTCCCAGATCCGTGGCGTAAAACTAAACATCATAAGCGACGCTTAGTGCAGGCGGGCTTTGCCCAGGCGGTGGCTAGGGTATTGCGTCCTGGGGGAGTATGGCGGCTAGCCACCGACTGGTCGGATTATGCTTTCCAGATGCGGGACGTGATAGAGGATTCCCCCTACTTCGAGAATCCCTATGCCGGGGTTAATCCTCATGAGGACGACCCCGACCCAGGGCGCGGCGGGTTTGCTACCCGCTGGGAGGGACGAGTAATGACCAAATTTGAGCGTCGCGCCCTAGATGCGGGACGGGAAGTGTTCGATTTGGTGGCACAGCGGCTCTAGTGGGGGATACGCTCAGATTAGAGCAGCTGTTTTCAACTGCTGATAAAGGACGGTTCCCGGATAAAAATGGGGCTTCACCGGGATTTTCCCGCCGCGATTCTCCGGTTTCTCTAACTACCTTAAAGCCGGGTTTTGCCCTGTATATTCATGTTCCTTTTTGTAGGGTACGCTGTGGATATTGTGACTTTAACACCTATGTGAACGATTTTGGTTCTGGGGCAAACCGGGAAAGCTATCATCAATCTGCGCTTAAAGAAATCAGGTTAGCGACCAGTTTTTTGCGGGAGCGAAACCTGACCATACCCCCGCTTTCCTCGGTTTATTTCGGAGGAGGTACTCCTACTTTGCTTCCCTCAAAGGCGTTGAGGACGATTTTAGAGGAGGTAAGGAGCGCCTGGGGGATAGCTTCGGGGGCGGAGGTCTCAATTGAAGCGAACCCGGACACTATAACCGAGCAGGTAGTGCAGGATTTAGCGGCGAGTGGGTTTACGCGAGTCTCTTTGGGAATGCAATCAGCGGTTCCTAAAGTATTGGCAACTTTAGATCGCACGCATAGCCCTAAGAACCTTCCAAACGCGGTGGCAGCGCTGCGTAGGGCAGGTCTAGCGGTTTCCTTGGATTTAATTTATGGAACTCCGGGGGAATCTCTAGCGGATTGGGAAACGTCCTTACAGGAGGCTTTGAGGCTGGAGGCTGACCATATTAGCGCCTATTCTTTGGTGATTGAGCCGGGAACCAAAATGCACGCCCTAGTGAAAAGGGGAAAACTTCCTCCGATTAACCCCGATAGTCAGGCGGAAAAATATGAAATGGCAGATGCGCTTCTTGCGGAAGCGGGTTTTGTTTGGTACGAGATTTCCAATTGGGCAAGGCTTAAAGAAGGGGAGAATCTTCCCAGCCCCGCTATTCCGGATGCTACCTATTTGACTAACGTTTCCCGTCATAACCTGGCGTATTGGCGGGACTGGAACTGGTGGGGGATTGGACCGGGCGCGCATTCTCATCTCGCAAACGTGCGTTGGTGGAATCAAAAGCATCCACGTGCCTATGCGCAGCAGGTAAACGCCGGTCAGCTCCCAGTTGAAGATGGGGAAGTGCTTGATAAATCCGGACGCGAGTTAGAGCGGATTATGCTGGGACTGCGAACCGCAGCGGGAGTAAAATCCCTGACCGCAGCGGAAAAAACTCGGCTAGCAGGGCTAGTAGCTAGCGGCTATTTACAGGAAGAAGCAGCCGCTCGCGGTGAGGCGATATTAACTTTGCGCGGACGTTTAATGGCTGACTATGTTACTGGTCAGCTACTGGGCTGGTAGCTAGCGGGTGTCGGCGGCGGTAACGAAATCAATTAGGGACTCTACCGGCCCTAAAAGACCGGGTTCTAGGTCGCGCCAGTCGCGCACTTGCCGCAAAATATGTTTCCAACCCTGAGCAATATCTGCTTGGCTTTCAGCCGGTAAGCCGAGCGCTTGCAGGCTGCCCACTTTAATATCGGTGCCGCGCGGCACCTGCGGCCAAGTGGATAACCCCACTCGCTGCGGTTTTACTGCTTGCCACACGTCCACAAAGGGGTGCCCCGCAATCGCGACTGCGTCCTCGCCAAAAGTTTCGATACACTGCTGGGCGATACGCGACTCTTTAGAGCCGGCTACCAGGTGATCCACTAAAGCACCGATTCTTGTCCGCGGGGTCGGAGCGAACTCGGCTAGCCGCTCTCGAAGATGATCCACCCCGTCCAGGATTTCTACTACCACTCCTAACTCGCGCAGGTCATCGCCCCAAACGTGTTCTACTAGCTCCGCGTCGTGGCGTCCTTCTACCCAAATCCGGGAAGCCCGCGCCACCCGCGCTCGGCGCTTGTCCTGGCGAGGGTCGCGGCGTGAACCGGAATTAGTGGCAGCGCGACCAGTTGCCAATTTAGGAGAGTTTTCGTTTTTCACTTTAGGTGCGGGAGCCCGTAGTTCCACCGGTTTCCCGTCAATCCAAAAACCGGCTCCTAGTGGGAAAGCCCGCACTATGCCACGCCGATCCTCCAGCTCCACCAGATACATGCCACCGGCTTTATAGCAGCGCACTACCGCGCCTACAAAACCGGTCATCACGTCCTCAACTACCAGGCCGCGGGTAGCAGCTACCGGGCGGGAAGCAGGGAGCTTGCGCCAATTGTCGTTAGCGAGGACGTCTTTTCCGTAGCGATCGAACACGCCCTAACTATAGGGGAAACTTTAGGCGCTACAGGCGATCGCTCCGGCAGAGTCTTCAGATTCGCCACTGCCTAAATAGTTAGGATCCAAAGCCGCTGCCTCTTCGGGACTGACCCAAGCCGGCAATTTGCTCAAGCGAGAAAGATATTCGCTAATGACCTCGAAATCACGCAACATTTCGGGAGAGGACGCGGAAAGCACTTGGAAAACCACAAAGGCGCGAATATCGCTTTCGGTGGGCTGCTCGCCCGTAAGGAATGGGTTCTCGCGTAGCATCTGGTCTAAACGTTCCAGGGTTACCGAGAAATCCTGGCGAGCTTGCAGCGTAGCTTCACCGTGAGAAACCGACCAAGACGGGCCAACTAGCTGCTTATTTAGCCAAGCGTCGAGGGTATCTAGTTTTGCTCGCTCAGCTTCCGGATATAGGTCAGGGGCTTCAAAATGACTAAAAGGTTTCCAAGCGGTGCAAAAATCGAGCAGTATATCGGCGGACTCGGTGGCCACGATCTGGTTATCGCGCTGGGAATCTAGTATCACCGGCACGGTTTGCGGGTCTTCAGGCTCAAAATTGGGGTGGCGGCGGTAAAGCTCGCGCGCTGAACGCGCCATTAGCACCGGGTCATAGGAATAGCCATCCCGAATAAACTCGAAACCATCCGGGCCCGATCCGGTCGCATAACGCACCCCGATTGCGCCCTCTAAACCTAAAAGCCGCCGCGCAATTGTAACCCGGCGGCAATAGGGGCAGGTGGGAGAAACAACTAGCAGGTAGCGGCCGGCCTGTACCGGTAACTCTTCGCTACCAAAACGATAATTCGGGATCATGGACAACTCCTATTCTTGGATTCATTCTCATTATGGCAAATGGGTGTTCTCCTCGCGCGTTAAAGGTGGCTATCTTAGCTGGCAAGGTGCAAGGCGGGACAGGGTTACCTCGTAACTCAAGCAAGCCGAGAGAAAATGTGGTATAATAAACGGGTGCTCCGGGGTCGGTGAAAATCCGAACCGGCGGTAAAGTCCGCGACCCGCCTATATGGGCGGCTGAACCGGTGAAATTCCGGTACCGACGGTTATAGTCCGGATGAGAGGTAGCACGGGCAGTCAGGCTCGCGTGGCGTTTTCGCGCGCCCACGCCTCCTCGGAACACCTAGCTTTGCGAGGAGGTTTTTGTTGGCGCTGTCTATTCCCCCTAAATCTGCCCTAACTCACGCCCTTGCTGCCGCCGCTAAAGCCGCATTGCAAGGTCCTAGAATCGGAGGAAATCCCCAGGTAGGCTGCGCTATTCTTTCTCCTGCCGGCAGGATATTGTCAATGGGGTATCACCGGGGAGCGGGCAGCGCTCACGCGGAAGTAGATGCGCTCTCTAACCTAAAAGAGGATACTGGCTCTGCTCCGCTGACGGCAGTAGTCACCCTGGAGCCGTGCAACCATAGTGGTAAAACGCCTCCCTGTAGCCGCGCCCTGCTTGAAGCGGGGATTAAAAACGTAATCTGGGCAGTCCCAGACCCTAATCCTAGGGCTAGTGGTGGCGGAGAGTATCTACGAAGCCAGGGGATTAACGCGATTCCCGCTAGTGAAGCGGGGATTGACGAAAACGTCCTCGCGAAGGCGCGGGAAGTTAGTGCCCACTGGGTGCAGGCCACCCGGCGCGGCCGTCCCTGGACGATTGCGAAAGTGGCGCAAACCCTGGATGGGTATTGCGCCGCTAAGGATGGTTCTAGCCAATGGATTACCAATCGGCTCTCGCGTGCCTATGCGCACCGGATTCGTTCTCGCGTGGATGTGATTATTGCCGGTACCGGTACCGTCCTCGCTGATAACCCGCAGCTGTCGGCGCGTCTAGCCGATGGGCGCCATCTCCCGCACCAGCCGCGCCCCCTCGTGGTGGGAAAGCGCAACCTTCCCGCAGATTATTACCTCGCGGGCAAAGCCGAACAGGCACGTACCCACGACCTTAAGGCGGTACTAGAAAGCTGCTATCAGCGCGGAGAGATTTTCGCGCTCCTGGAGGGCGGGTCTACCTTGGTGACCGCAGCGTTGAAGGCGAATCTCGTAGATGAACTACATATTTACCTAGCGCCTCGCCTGCTGGGCGCGGGGCACAAAGGAATAGGCGACTTGGGGATTACCGCTTTGAGCAGTTCCCTGGATTTCCAATTGCAACAGGTTAAAGAGTTAGGCGGAGATGTTTTCTTGGCGTTAGAAAAGGAAAGGGCAGCATGTTTACCGGACTAATAGCAGAGGTCGGGACAATTAGCTCCCTAAAGAAGCAAGAAGCAGACCTCGAAATTGGGATTTCTTGCACTTTCGCCTCCGAGCTATCCCCGGGAGAATCGGTGGCTACTTCCGGGATTTGCCTGACGGTTACCCGGATAGAAGGCGATACTTTCTATGCCTATGCCATGCCCGAAACCGTCCGGCTCACCACCTTGGGGCAAAAGCGCGTTGGCGAAGGGGTTAACCTGGAGCGCGCCATCCTGCCTACGGGTCGCTTAGGGGGTCACCTGGTTGCCGGGCATATTGATGGCACCGGCACGGTAACTTCCCTAGAGGAAGGGGAGCGTTGGCGAGAGCTACAGGTTTCTGCTCCGCCCTCATTAATGCCCCAGATAGCTCGGAAAGGATCAATTGCGATCGACGGGGTATCTTTAACCGTAACCGCGGTGGGCGAGGACTATTTCTCAGTAGCTATTATCCCCGTCACCCGCGATAACACCACTTTAGGGGCGCTGAAAGTTGGTTCTAAAGTGAATCTTGAAACGGACCAGATAGCAAAATATGTAGAACGCTTACTTGAGGGGAGGGCGGCTAAATGAGTGACTTGACCAAGTTATTCGCGCGGGTCAGCGCGGCTCTGCGGGCAGGAAAACCCGTTTTGGTAGCGGATTCGAAAGACCGGGAAAACGAAGTAGATGCAATTGTTAGTGCCGAAAAAGTCACGACCGAGTGGATGGGGTGGATGGTGCGCTATACCTCTGGTTATATTTGCGCCCCCATGCCCGCTGAACGCGCAGAACTGCTTGGTTTACCAATCCAGTGGGCCGCAAACCAAGACCAGTTGCGCACCTGTTACACCGTTTCTTGTGATGCCGCCAGGGGAGTGACCACCGGGATTTCAGCTGCGGATCGCCGTACCACTTTGCGGGCTTTAGCCAACCCGCAGGCCAGCAGCGAAGACTTGGTGCGTCCGGGGCATATTTTGCCGCTTAGGGCGCGCAGTGGCGGGGTTTTTACTCGGGCAGGTCACACCGAGGCAGCAGTTGATTTAATGAAACTGGCAGAGCTGATGCCGGTAGCCGCTATCGGGGAAATGGTTCACGATGACGGTTCAATGATTCGTTACCATGATTGCCCGGCGATTGCGGAAAAGTTTGGTTTAGAACTAATAACAGTCGCGGAACTAAAAGATTATCTATCCCAGATGCAACCGCGAACAGAGGTACTTGCAGATGCTCGGGTCAAAGAGATAGCCAGCGCCAAAATGCCCACCAAGTTTGGGGACTTCACCGTGCGCGCCTATCGAGACGCAGAGCAGAGCGCAGTCCATATCGCTTTAATCTCGGAAAAGACCCCCGAGGATATCCCGCTGGTGCGGATTCATTCCGAATGTCTGACCGGGGAAGCTTTCGGCTCGCTGCGCTGCGATTGCGGGCCGCAGCTACAGCAAGCGATGAGACAGGTGGCCGACGAGGGCGGCGCGATTATTTATCTGCGTGGGCAAGAAGGGCGCGGCATTGGACTTGGGGAAAAAGTTAAAGCCTATGCCCTGCAAGATAAAGGTCGCGATACCGCACAGGCTAACCTTGACCTAGGGTGGCCGATAGACCTGCGTGAATACGGAGCTGCCTCGGCAATTCTTAGGGAACTAAAAATAACTAACATTCGGTTACTAACCAATAATCCCCAAAAAGCATTGCTAGACGAAGACGGGATTACGGTGGCAGAAATCGTGCCCTTGGAAGTAGGCATCGACCCGCATAATATCGAATATTTACGCACCAAACAGCGTTTAGGGCATACTTTCCATAACCTTGACAAGTTAGCCGAAGAAAAATAGCTACGCCCGTCAGATTGAATAACAGACCTAAGGAGATAGAAATGGCTAGAGGGGGAGTTCCCGATTTACATACTGGTGGCGAGGGTAAAAAAGTAGTAATTATTGCTACCCGCTGGCATGAGCAGGTCATGGAGGGGCTGATAGCAGGAGCCAAACGCGCCTGCAAGGCGGCGAAGGCAGACTATGAAGTGGTGCGGGTTCCAGGCTCTTTTGAGCTTCCCTTAGCGGCTAAAACCTATGCTGAAAGCGGGAAAGCGGATGCACTGGTTTGTCTGGGAGTAGTCATTCGCGGAGGAACACCTCATTTCGATTATGTGTGTGACGCGGTCACCTATGGGCTAACTAAAGTGTCAGTTGAATCCCAGATTCCTTTAGGGTTTGGGCTGCTCACCTGCGATAACCTAGAACAAGCCCTAGATAGGGCGGGTCTGGAATCCTCTAGCGAAGATAAAGGTTACGAGGCAGTGCAAGCAGCTTTATCGATGGTGCAGGTGCTGACTGAGGCTCAAAGCTGAGCATAGTTACCTTTAGCTGTACGCGAATCTGCGATTTGAGGTTAATAACTAGCTGGCAATCAGGGTAGAGTTAGCAGTCGAGGCGGTAGAGTGCTTAGTTTTAAAGATATTGAGCACCTATCGTTTATTTGAGGACAGCGAGGAGATATGAGCCAGGCAAGCATCCGGCGCGACGACGTTTTGCGAGCTATCGTCACCGATTATGTAGAAACCGGTGAACCCGTAGGCTCTAAAGCGTTGGTGGATCGGCATGATTTGCGAGTTTCTCCCGCAACCGTACGTAACGATATGTCGGTTTTAGAGGAAAAAGGCTACCTTTATCAACCGCATACTTCAGCCGGTAGAATCCCCACGGAAAAAGGATACCGGGCGTTCGTTAATCAAATCTCTAAACTTCGTCCTATTACCGCTACTCAACGCCGCGCGATTGAGGCTTTTGTTCTCGGAGCAGCCGATTTCGATGACATAGTTGAGCGTACCGTGCGCGCCTTAGCCCAGCTAACTAGGCAGTTGGCGATTGTGCAATACCCCCACTATGAACGCAGCGGATTACGACACCTTGAACTAATTCCAGTCGCAGAATTCAAGCTGTTAGTAATTGTGATTACCAACAGCGCTCGGGTGCAACAAACAACCATTGACACTCGTTACGAGGTCGATAGTGCTGCCAGCCGCAGCCTCGCCCTCTTGCTGAATTCTACCTTACAGGGAATGGAAGATAGTCAAATAGACCAGTTAGAGCCGGTTTTAATGACAGGAGCCTCCCCGGAACAGCTAGAGCTTATTGCCCAAATATTACCGATTATTCGCGAGGCGCTCACCGGGGAACAAACCGAACGGATTGTAATGGCGGGAGCAGGAAATTTGGTGCGCTCTAGCCCCGAGTTTTCTCGCTCTATCGGTCCGATTCTAGATGCTTTGGAAGAGCAGGTTACTTTGCTGCGGCTATTCTCAGAAATCGATCAACAAGATTCGCCAGTGACGGTAACCATTGGCTCAGAATCGGGGGAGCATTCCCTGTCTGAAACCTCTATTGTGGCAGGGGCTTACGGAGATAAAGAAAGCGGGGTCGCCCATGTGGGGATAGTTGGCCCGCAAAGAATGGACTATCCGCAGGCAATGAGTATCGTGCGTGCGGTTTCGCGCTATTTATCGCGGATGATGACCAGGTAGATTAGGAAAGAGGAATAAATATCGGTGGCTGATTACTACGAGATTTTAGGGGTATCCCGGGACGCTACAGAGGCAGAAATTCGGCGCGCCTATCGCCGCAAAGCCCGCAAATTGCATCCCGATGTTGCCGGGCCACAGTCAGAAGAGGCTTTCAAAGAGGTATCGATGGCGCACGAAGTCCTCTCTGATCCGGAAAAACGCCGCCGCTACGATATGGGAGGCGATTCCGGGTTTGCCAGCTCCGGTATGGGTGACTTTTCCATGTTCTCCGATATTTTCGAGAGCTTTTTCGGAGGGGAAACCAGCGCGGGGCCAACCCCCAGGGGCAGACGCGGTGAAGATTTACGTCAGCGCCTAGAAATCTCCTTAGAAGAAACCGTTTTCGGGGTAAAGAAGCAGATAAGAGTGCGCACCGCCGTTACCTGTCCCACCTGTGAGGGAAGCTGTTGCGCGCCGGGAACTTCCCCGCGTACCTGTCAGGTTTGTAATGGTCGCGGCTCGGTAACCCGCTCTACCCGCACTTTCCTGGGACAGATGCAATCTACAGTTCCCTGTAGCGCCTGCGCCGCTCACGGTACTACTATCCCAGACCCTTGTCCCGAGTGCTCCGGGGAGGGTAGGGTGCGAACCACAGTCACCATGCAGGTAGAAATCCCGGCGGGAGTGCAAACTGGGCATAAAGTGCAGCTGCGTGGCAAAGGCGCAGTAGGGCCGGGAGGCGGTCCTAGTGGGGATTTATATTTAGAAATCCAAGTGAGTTCTCATCGGGTATTTTCCCGGCAGGGAGATAACCTGGAAACCACCCTGCGGGTGCCGATGACGGCCGCCATTTTGGGTACTAAAGTCGATTTAGAAACCTTTGACGGGACTCAGGAAATAACTATTTCTGCTGGTACGCAACCGGGAGAACAAATTCGCTTACCCGGTCTGGGAGTAGGACGTTTGCAACGGCAAGGACGCGGAGACCTGATTGTAAACATTATGGTGCAAGTACCGACCAATCTTGACAACGCCCAACGCGACCTAATCGAACAGCTAGCGCAACTACGCCGGGAAGATAGGGTGGAGCCCGAACCGCTTGCAGATAGCGGTGTTTTCTCTCGCCTGCGGGAACGATTTGCAGGTAAGCCATGATTCTTCCAGTCTTTCTTGGCGATAGTTCCTGCCCGCCCTTAAACGAACTTGAGCTAGGCGCGGTTGGCTCTCTAAATGGGGCAGAAGCCCGACATGCAATCGGTTCGCAACGTCTGGACGTAGGGGACATCCTCGACCTAGTTGATGGCAAAGGGTTGCGTCTGCGCTGTAAAATTACTGCTAGTGGCAAAGACTGTTTTGACTTTCAGGTTCAGCAAAGGCTGCACCTTCCCCTCCCACAAACCCAATTCGGGCTGATCCAGGCGCTTTCCAAAGGAGGACGTGACGAGCAGGCAGTAGAATCGGCAGTCGAACTGGGGGTCAGTATCGTGCGTCCCTGGGCAGCTAAACGTTCAATAGTGCAGTGGAAAGGTGCGAAACTTCAACGGGGGGAAAAGAAATGGGAAGCGTTGCTTAAAGCTGCTGCTAAACAATCACGCCGCGCAAATTGGCCGCACTTAGAGCCACTAACTGATTCGGCTAGCTTGACTGAAATAATCGCTGCTGGTGGCAGGGAACAGCGATTTATACTCCTTGACCCCGATGCTTCTCTGCCTCTGGCTAAAGCCTGGGAACAGGTAAGAGAGGCGAAAATGATACACCTGATAGTAGGCCCGGAGGGCGGGGTGAGCCCGGAGGAAACCGCCCAATTTATAGCGGCCGGTGCAATCACAGCTAGGCTGGGTCCAACTGTTTTACGTTCCTCTAGCGCTGGACCTGCCGCAATAGCAGCTTTAGGACTTACTAGCGGGCTATGGAATCGGGAGGAATCGCTCTAAATGGTTGCTAACCAAGCCCAGGTACTTTTGCCCGAAGATCTCGATCCGGTTTTAGTATTCGGACCGGGCGACCAAGTGCTGCGGGCAATGCAAGATAACCTGCCAGGGGTGCGGATAACTACTCGCGGAGGAATCGTAACCTTTCTGGGCAATCCAGGCGAGGCGCGGATGGGGGCGGATTTACTTAGCGAGCTTATTACAGCGGCTCGTCACGGCAATCCGCTATCTGCTTCGGCAGTTACGCAAGCCTTGAAGTTGATGTCATCGCAGGAAGCCTTACCGGTATTGCACACCAAGCGCAAGCAGATAAGAGCAAAAACTTCCGGTCAAGAAACCTATTTAGAAGCAATTTCTAATAATCGGATTGTATTCGGAATAGGACCTGCTGGCACTGGTAAAACCTATCTGGCAATGGCTAAAGCGGTAGAAGCCCTAGAATCCGGAGCGGTTTCCAGAATCGTTCTGACCCGTCCGGCAGTGGAAGCTGGTGAATCTCTCGGTTTTCTTCCCGGAAATCTGACCGAGAAAATTGACCCCTATCTGCGTCCTCTTTATGATGCTCTACGGGAAATGCTGGAACCAGCAGAACTTGCCCAGCTCCTAGAATCGGGAACCATCGAGGTCGCTCCGCTTGCCTATATGCGCGGGCGCACCATTTCCCATGCATTTATTGTGCTAGATGAAGCCCAAAATACCACCCCGCAACAGATGAAAATGTTCCTTACCCGCCTGGGGGAGGGGTCAACTATGGTAGTGACCGGGGATATTACCCAAATTGACCTGCCTAGGGGGAAACTGTCGGGACTCAAAGACGCTAAAGGCGTCCTCACCGGAATTAAAGATATAGAATTTTGTTATTTGACCAGCGAGGACGTGGTGCGCGATAAGCTGGTGGGAATGATTATTGATGCTTATGAGCGCGCTTTTGCCAGTCGAGACCAGAGGGAGGAAAAGCGGTGAGTGTGGAAGTCTTAAATGAAACCGACTATCAAATCGATGGACTTGAGTTCCAAGAATTAGCTGACTATGTTCTTAGCGCTATGCACGTGTCGCCCGAAGCAGAAATGTCGCTGATATTCGTGGAACCAGACGTAATAGCCGCCTTGCATGAGCGGTGGTTAGATTTAGAAGGCCCGACCGATGTGATGAGTTTTCCTCTAGACGAACTGCGTCCCGGAAGCGCAGATTCTCCCACCGAGGCAGGTATCTTAGGGGATATTGTGATTTGCCCCGAGGTAGCTCAGGCGCAAGCCGTCAACGCGGGACACTCTTCCACCGAGGAAATGCTGCTGCTTACGGTGCACGGTATGTTGCATCTACTTGGCTATGACCACGCCGAAAAAGAAGAAGAAAAGGAAATGTTTGCTTTGCAGCGCAAATTATTACTGACTTTCTTAGCAGAGCGGAGCTAGATTTGTTATCTCAAATACCAGCGGCGGCTCTACTGGCTTTAGCTATTATTTTGGTGGCAGTAGATGCCGCTTGGGCAGCGGCATTGGGAGCTTTTCAAACCCTTTCTCATGCGCGGGCTCAAGACCTGGTAGAAGAGGGACATCGTCGCGCTCCGCTAGTGCGCTCCCTGCTAGACCAAAAGGAAAACACCTTGGCTATTTGCCAATCCTGGCGTTTGTTTGTGCAGATATTAGCGGCTACCTGCATGAGTATCGCAATGTTGGGGTTAGGGTTTCCCTGGTGGGCCTCCCTGTTGATGACAGTGCTGGTATTGGGGGTGTTGCTGCTTATTTTTGCTACTTTTGCGGGAATGCGTGTGGGGCAGTATCGCCCCGAAGCTACCGCTTTATGGCTGAGTAAAATGGTGAGTTTCGGGCGAATAATATCGGTTCTGTCCCGCCCGGTAGGATGGATAGTGCAAAGGATAGCGCCACTTTCCCCAGTTGAGGAAGCTGCTTCCCGCGCGGAAATCGCGGAAGATTTCCGGGAAATGGTCGATGAAATGGGGCAGGAAGAAAATCTAGCTTTCGAGGACGAAGATCGCCAGATTGTGCGCTCGGCTCTGGAACTGGGGACTACTCTGGTTCGGGAAATTATCGTTCCGCGTACCGATATGGTGGCGGTAGAAACCACAACTTTAGCTCGAGAGGCTTTCGAGGTTTTTATCCAATCCGGGTTTTCTAGAATTCCGGTTCTGGGAGATGACGCAGACGATGTCCGGGGAATGCTTTATCTAAAAGATTTGATTTCCCGCTGTTTTTCCCGCCCCGAACTGATGGATCATCCGGTTCCAGAAATGATGCGAGCAGCTTTTTTTGTCCCCGAAGTGATGCTTGCCGATGATTTGATGCGTCAAATGCAGGCAGACGCACCCCATATTGCGGTAGTGGTTGATGAATGGGGTGGCACGGTCGGTCTGGTAACCATCGAAGATATTTTAGAAGAACTGGTAGGAGAAGTAACCGATGAGCATGACCGTGCCGAAGAAGAACCTCAACAAATTGCAGCAGATACTTGGGTAGTGCCTGCACGTTTGGGGTTAGATGACTTAGCGGAGCTGGTGAATCTAGAAGTAGATGATGATGAAGTGGACACCGTGGGTGGGCTACTGGCCAAGGCTTTGGGGAAAGTACCACTGGTAGGGTCGAAAGTGAAAGTAGTTGGAATGGAACTAAGGGTAAAAAGCGTTTCCGGTAGGCGTCGGCAAATGGATACCCTATTGGTAAAACGTCTAGAAACAGAAATGGATTAGCAATGAGCGTACCGCATTCCTCCTGGTCACTTTCTCACCGTGCAGGTTTCGTTTCCATAGTGGGACGCCCTAACGTAGGAAAGTCTACTTTAACTAATGCCTTGGTTGGGCAGAAAGTCGCGATTACCTCCTCCCGTCCCGAAACTACCCGACATAATGTGCGCGGTGTGGTTCAAGGTGAGGATTATCAGATTGTGTTGGTCGATACTCCCGGTCTACACCGCCCCCGCACGCTGCTGGGTAAACGGCTAAACGATATGGTGCGGGAAGCCTTAGTAGACGTGGATGCGGTGGTGTTTTGTGTACCTGCCGATCAAAAGATTGGCCCCGGTGATCGCTATATTGCTGCCGAACTTAAAGAGCTGAATATCCCGGTAATTCTAGCAGTTACCAAAGCCGATTTGGTTTCTAAAGAGCGAATGGTGGCAGCGCTAGTGGCAGCTGAAGAGCTGGGGGAGTGGAACGATATTGTTCCCTTGAGTGCTTTAACGGGGGAAGTAAACGTTCTTGCTGATCAGATTGCGAAATATCTGCCATCTTCACCCCCTCTTTATCCCCGTGACCAGGCTAGTGACGAATCGGTAGAAAAAACTATTGCCGAGTTTGTGCGGGAAGCCGCATTGGAGGGGGTGCGTGAAGAACTACCGCACTCAATAGCGGTGCAGGTAGAGGAGATTCTTTATCAGGGTGAGGATACTGGGCCGCAACTTGGATACGGCAGTCACCGCCTCCCTAAAGAACAGATGCCTACTAGCAAGGAAGGTAGGGGCGCTGGCGAGGCTGAAAGTGCCCCCTCGTCCTCCTATGACGGGGAGGATATTGCCGGAACTTCTCAAGAGGAAGTTAAGCCCTTAGATGTGCACGTGAATGTGTATGTGGAACGCGATTCCCAAAAAGGAATTTTGATAGGTAAAGGTGGCAGCCATATTCGCCGAGTTCGGATTAAAGCTAAACGGCAGATTCAAAAGTTACTGGGGCGGCCAGTGCAGCTCCACCTGCATGTCCGGGTAGCGAAGAACTGGCAATCTGACACAAAAATGCTCGGGCGTTTAGGGTTTTAGTTTTCGCTAGCTCCACTGTTTTAGGATTGAGGGCGCATTTGGTTACGGCACTAGAAGCAATGTTTTATTTTTAGCTTTCTTGTAAACGTTTCCTCAAAGGTGAGTTTTCTTGCTAGGATTTTTAACGTTAAGTTTTTGCGCGAGGAGGCGATTTCTAATGGCAACCATCCGTGACGTGGCAAAAGCCGCTGGGGTTTCGATTGCTACCGTATCGCGCGCCCTCAACGGCAGTACCCATCTGAGCGTACAGACCCAACGTAAAGTCCTAGCCGCAGCCGAAGAGCTAGGGTATCAAAAAGATCGCTTAGCGGCAGCTATGCGTACTGGTCGTAGCGGAACGATTGGGCTGGTAGTTGGGGATATAATGAACCCGTTTTATGCGATGCTGGCTCACTGTGTAGAACGAGCCGTCCATTCCCACGCCACTTCGCTGCTGCTGTCTAACGCCCATGAAGATGAAAAAAGCTATGAAAACGGGATTAGGGCGTTGGCAAAACAAGGGGTGGATGGACTGTTAGTAGTACCCCCATCACGGATAGCTCCCGGTTGGATACATCCCGAGGCTCCCGATGGTTTACCCATGGTGGCTTTAGACCGTGAAGCACCGGGAGCAGCGATACCCTCGATAGTGATTGATTCTGCCAATGCTATGCAAGACATGGCTGAGCATTTGCGCTCCTTAGGTTATAGCCGTCCTGCCTATCTGGCAGGTCCAGAGTTTTGTATCGCAGGTAAAAGACGAGCTGAAAAACTGCAAGAAAAACTAGCTAGCAGCGGGTTCGGTCATTTAGAGATTGAGTATTGTCTGCACGAGGCAGTGTCGGCAGCCAGTGCCGCTCGCTGTATTCTTTCGCTATACCGTCCAGATATTATTATCTGCGCTTCTAACCAGATAGCTCTAGGGGTGTTGATGATTGCGAAAAGTTTGGGAATACAGTTGGGAGCAGATTTGGGACTGGTAGCCATCGATGATGTTCCCTGGTTTTCGGTAATATCTCCGGCGATTACCGTGATTGACCAGCCGGTCGATAAACTCGCTAACCTGGGGGTGACGGTGCTGATGAAACAGATTTTTGGTGCGTCCTATACCCCTAAACCAGGAGATTGTCTGATAGCTGGAGAGGCCGCGTTTATCCCTCGGGAATCAACTAAGGAACCGCAGCCCTCAGCTCAATATGCGGGACGTTGGTTACCGTAGCATAGGCAATCTGCTTAAAGTAGAGCCATGCGCACATTCATTCTGCTACTAGATTGCCGCGACGAAGTCCAGTAAAAGTGGTCGAGGCTCGTCGCGGGTTTATTTGCCATTTCGGCCAGCCATCTAACTGAGCAGAAAGAAATCTTCCCATGCGAACTACTGGTAAAGCTCCCCGGCAGCAGCCTTCTGGAATGCCGTTTCAAAAATATGCTCATTTTTGGGATAGTTCCCTGAAACTGCCGGATCGTACCTGGCCAGATAGAAATGTTACCCAGGCTCCCCGTTGGCTATCTACGGATTTGCGGGACGGTAATCAGGCGTTGATTGAGCCGATGGATTCGAGGCGTAAACGCAAATTGTTTGATTTGTTAGTGCAGATTGGGTTGAAAGAAATCGAGATTGGGTTTCCGGCTGCCTCGCAGATAGATTTTGATTTCGTGCGCTCGCTGGTGGAAGATAACGCGATTCCCGAGGACGTGTGTGTTTCGGTACTTACTCAGGCGCGTGAAGATCTAATCGGACGTACCATAGAGTCCCTAGTGGGAGTGCCGCGCGCCAATGTGCATATCTATAACGCCACCTCACCGACTTTTCGGGAAGTAGTATTCCATAACGATAAGGCGGCTACCGTGGAACTGGCAGTAAGCGGGGTGCGTGAGGTAATCGCGCAAGCTGAAAAGCAATTAGATGATTCCACGGTTTTCGGGCTGCAATATTCTCCAGAAATTTTCGTAGATACCGAAGCTGAGTTTGCCCTGGAAATCTGTGAAGCGGTCATGGATATTTGGCAGCCTGATGAGGATCGCGAAATTATTTTTAACCTGCCGGCAACTGTGGAGCGTTACACCCCGGACTCTTATGCGGATCAAATCGAATGGATGAGCCGGAACCTGAGTCGCCGTGAACACGTCTGTTTGTCAGTACATAACCATAATGACCGGGGAACGGGGATTGCTGCGGCAGAACTATCTATGAAAGCCGGTGCTGACCGGGTAGAAGGCTGCCTGTTGGGGCAGGGGGAACGTACTGGTAACGTAGATTTGATTACTTTGGCAATGAATCTTTATTCCCAAGGAATCGACCCCATGTTGGATTTGTCGAACCTGGATTGGGTGCGCGAAACCGTGGAGTATTGCACCCGCATGGAAACTAATCCCCGCCAGCCCTATACTGGCGATTTGGTTTATACGTCCTTTTCTGGCTCTCACCAAGATGCCATTAAAAAGGGCTTTGATAAGCGTGCCCGGCAAGTTGCGGCAGCCGGTGGCGACCAGAACCAGGTTATCTGGACAGTGCCTTACCTGCCGATTGATCCCGGTGATGTAGGACGCGACTACCAGGCAGTGGTGCGGGTGAATTCCCAGTCTGGCAAGGGTGGTATCGCGTTCCTGATGAAACGCGACTATTCTTTGGATTTGCCACGCCGCTTGCAGATAGAGTTCTATCGCCATGTCCAGGACTATACGGAAAAGTTCGGGGGCGAGGTCGATTCGCAGCATTTGTGGAAGATTTTCGCTGACGAATATCTGCCTGGAGAGGAACATCGCCTGGAACCATGGGGGCGCTTTAAACTGCGTGATTCGCGCGCAGATAACAATCATGAAACTGGGGAAGTATCTTTACGGGCGCAGGTTAGCGATAACGGGGCTTTGCGCACTTTAGAGGCAGTGGCTCCTGGCCCTATCGAAGCGTTTATCACTGCTTTCCAAGGGCTGGGAACGGATATTAAGGTACTGGACTATGTAGAGCACGCGATGGAAACCGGTGAGAGTTCGCGGGCAGCGGCCTATGTGGAGGCCGAGATTGCCGGTCAGGTGCTGTGGGGAGTTGGCATCGATTCTTCGATTACTCGCGCTACCTATAAGGCGGTTATTAGCGCCCTCAACCGCGCCGAGCGCTAGCCGCATTAGTTAGCGAATGAGAGTTGTCAGGCTTTGTCTGAAATCTGAATCACTCGGCGTTGCGGGTAGCTAAAAACTCGAATTTTTGTGGGCTGCATCTACCTATCGTCTATTTTTGCCTGCACCGATAAGCCTTTATATGTTGCCTTACTATCGCGCCAAGAAGATTTCAAAATAGACACTCCAGGTCTACAGCGGCAGTGATGTAAATGTGAGTCGAAGGAACAAAAAATTTTTTAAAACTGTTGACACCGATGGTAAAACGTTTTACTATAAACCGTAAGCCATACTTCGAGGAGGAAGTGAAAATGGAATAATTGAGACTTAATTCGTGCTAGGTGGCTAACCCACTGTTTTTTGAGCTGCTGAACCGTTTGAAAAAGACTGTGACTTTAAATCGTTTTCACCGATAAGTCATTGTTGATAGGCGGAGATTTTCAGTGGAAAAGAGGTGGAGTTATAGCTATAGATTCGCAATTTAGGTAATTTGCTTAGTTTCATTACAAAAAGAATCGAGGAAAAATGAGAAAAAGAATAGCAGCTATTGGTCTAGCTGCCGCTACCGCTCTTACTCTGTGTTCGTGCGCGGGTGGGGGAGCGAAATCATCCACAGCTGATGGTGGTACAACTGAGGTTGAGATTTGGCATTATTGGGATGGTAAAAACGCGGATACCTTTGATGAAATGGTAAAAATATTCAACAAAGAAAATCCTGACATTAAGGTAAAAACCACTGCCGTTCCTAACGGAGACTACCTGACAAAGTTACGTGCTTCGGCTTCTTCTAATAGCTTGCCCGATATTTCCGTTGGGGATTTAATTTGGGTTCCACAAATTGCCAAGATGGGTAAATCTGCAGATATATCCAAAGTTTTGGACAAAAAGCTACTCGGTGATATAAATCCTGCGCTAACCAGCTTTGGTTCCATTGATGGTAAACAAGTTTCGGTTCCGGTCTCAGCGAATAACTTGGCCTATATGTATAACAAGACCCTCTTTAAGGATGCCGGATTGGATCCTGCTGCTCCCCCCAAGACTTGGGAGGAACTGAAAACCATGGGAAAGCAAATTCTCGACAAGACAGGCAAGCCTGGCTATGATTTGCTAACTCAGGCAGGAGACAACGGAGAGGGTCTCACCTGGAATTTCCAAGTTAATCTGTGGCAAGCAGGTGGAGAATTCCTTAATAAGGACAACACTAAAGCGGCATTCAATACCCCTGAAGGTAAGAAAGCTGCCCAATTCTGGGTAGATTTAATTAAATCTGGCGTCAGTCCCTATGCAAAGTGGGGAGAGTTTGAAAAAGGCAAAGGTGGCTCTGCTCAGGAAGGCTCTTGGATGGTAGGTATTTGGGCTGCTGATCCCCCATTTGATTTTGAAGTGGCGCAATTGCCTGTTCCGGAGAGTGGAACGCAGGCTACAAACCTTGGGGGAGAACAGGCCATGATTTTCAATGATGATCCTAAGAAGGTTAAGGCAGCCGGCAAATTCCTGTCCTGGTTCTTATCGGATAAACAGATCCTAAAGTGGAATCAAGAAACCGGGTTTATTCCTGTGCGCAATTCGATAGCAGAAGGTTCTGAATACCGCGATTGGGTTCAGCAAAACCAGAAGCAACTAATGCCATTCGTTGAGCAAATGAAATTTGCAAAGGCACGTCCTAATACCGCAGCTTACCCTCAGATTTCTTTGGCTTTTGCTAAAGAAATGGAAAAAGCATTTGCAGGAGAGGTCAGTGTAGATAAAGCCTTAGCGAACGCTGAGACTGCCGTTAATGAAGTAATCGCTAAAGGCAAGTAAAAATGAAAAAACAGAATGTACTGACACGCCGGGTGCAACGTAATGCATCGACTAAGGAGCAGACGAGAACTGCCTATCTCATGCTGATTCCGGCCTTGATTATTTTGGGAGTATTCGTCTTTTACCCAATTGTATCTGCTGGTTATCTCAGCTTAACAAGTTGGGATGGGTTTAATCCTGAAAAACCATTTGTTGGTTTGAGTAACTATGTTCGACTAGCAAAAGATAATGAGTTTTGGAATTCATTACTGGTAACAATTATTTACGCATTCGGCGTGTCAGTACTTTCTGTGATTAGCGGACTATTTTTTGCACTGCTGCTTGACGGTCCATTACGGGGACGGGGTATATATAGAACCATTTATTTTCTCCCAGTGGTAACTTCTTCTGTAGCTATCGCAATCGTATGGAAGTATATGCTCGACTATTCAGGATTAATTAACACCTGGTTAGGTAAAATAGGTATTTCTGGTCCTGACTGGCTGCAAAATCGCTGGCTAGCATTGTTAGCTTTAACCCTACTGACAGTATGGAAAAACCTTGGTTTTAATATCGTTTTATACCTAACGGCTTTACAATCTCTCCCCAAAGCGGTTTTTGAAGCCTCAGAAATTGATGGTGCGAACAAGGTCAAACAAGTTCGCTTCATCGTTGTTCCACTATTGCGACCTATGACGTTTTTTGTTATTGTCCAAGCTCTTATAAATAGCTTCCAGGCTTTCGATTTGGTTTATGTGTTCACCGAGGGTGGGCCGCGCGGTGGTACTGATGTTTTGGGCATGATGATGTATCGCCAGGCATTTAGATTGGGAGATTTTGGGTACGGAACAGCGATATCACTGGTAACTCTAGTTTTGGTATTGCTAGTTACTCTTGTTCAATGGAAACTAAAGGGGGCGGACGAGAAATGAGTCGGGGAAATGATTTAGAGCGTAAAGGCTCAAGACCCATGAATAAAACCTTTAGCAATCTAGGTAGACACCTAATTCTTATTATTGGGGCACTGACTATTCTGATTCCGTTCTTGTGGATGATTACGACGTCTTTACAAACCAAAGCGGAAACCTATACTGCACAATCTATTTTCCCAACCTCCTGGCATTGGGAAAACTATTTACAAGCTTGGCAAAATGCTCCCTTTGGTCGATTCTATATAAACTCTCTGATTATGTCGGCAGGAATAGTTATTGGTCACTTAATCTTTGACTCTTTAGCAGCCTGTGCTTTTGCTAGGCTGAAATTCCCAGCTAAAAATATCCTATTTATCGTATTACTTGCAGGATTGATGGTTCCAATCTTTGTTACCGTCATTCCTGCCTATGGGATAGTTTCATATTTAGGATGGATTGATACATTCGCTGCCCTGATAGTTCCTAGATTGGCGGATGTTTTTGGAATCATTTTGCTTCGACAGTATTTTTCTACCATTCCCATGGAATTAGATGAAGCAGCCAGAATGGATGGTTGCTCAAGCTGGCAAATTTATTGGAGAATCATTATTCCCCTTGCGAAGCCAGCTTTGGCTACGTTGGCGATATTCTCTTTCCTGTTCGCCTGGAATGATTTTCTTTGGCCGCTACTGGTAACAAATGCAGAAGAAATGCGCACTATACAGATAGGTCTAAACGGATTTGTTGGTCGGTATGGAACCTCATGGAACTATCTTATGGCAGGAACTATTACAGCCACTCTACCGAGTGTTGTCGTTTTCCTCTTCTTCCAAAAAGCTTTGGAAAGAGGGATTGCTGCTACTGGATTAAAAGACTAAAAATAATAGAAAGATAAAATAATGACTATTCCTAACTGGATAACTAAAGCAAACTTCTATCAAATTTTTCCAGACAGATTTTATAATGGAAACCCCAGTTTAAATCCTCCGCAAGTAGTTCCCTGGGGAAGTGATCCAACCCCTAATAACTTTATGGGTGGAGACCTTCCTGGAATTACTGAGAAGCTGAACTATCTAGCAGATTTAAAGATAAATGCAATTTATTTGAACCCTATTTTTTCTGCTGTAACTAATCATAGGTACGATGCAGTTGATTATTTTAAAATAGATCAGCATCTTGGGAGTATTGAAGATTTTGACAAGCTTATTAGAAAAGCTCATAACTTAGGCATAAGGGTTATTTTAGACGGAGTATTTAACCATTGTGGAAACGCTCATTATGCCTTTAAGGATGTCATAAATAATCAAGCAAAGTCTAAATATGTAAATTGGTATATGATTGAGGGATTTCCGGTTATTTCGGACCCTGATAAATATAATTACCGGACCTGCACCGGTTGCTACTATCTACCAAAATGGAATATCTATAACCCTGAGGTTAGAGAGCATCATTTAGAGGTGGCTAGGTTCTGGTTAAATCGTGGAATTGATGGTTGGAGATTAGATGTTCCCTACTTGGTAAATATGAACTTCTGGTATCAGTTCCACGAGGTAGTGAAATATTTTGGAGAAGATAAGTATCTGGTTGCGGAAGATTGGCGCGATCCTACTATCTGGCTGAAACCCGGATTAATGGATGGAGTTATGAATTATTCGCTTCGTAACCTTGTCTTGGCCTATACAGCTGAACAGTTTATTGATGCATTTAAGTTTGTGGAAGGGATGAATGAACTATATGCGCGGATACCTCAGGAGTTTCATGCTGCCATGTTTAATCTGCTGGGAAGTCACGATACTGAAAGGGTGGCGACTCGTTGCAAAAATGAGACTCCGCGAGTAATAAATTCCTTTGCTCTTTTATATTCTATGCACGGTTCTCCCGTTCTTTACTACGGTGATGAAATTGGTATGACGGGTGAAAATGATCCCGGTTGCCGGGGAGGGGTGAACTGGAATCAGGAAGCATGGAATCAAGAAATTCACCGGAGCGTAACTGGCTTGTTATCCGCTAGGTCGAACTCTAAGGTTCTGCAAGAGGGAGAGCAAGAGCTAGTAGCTTTAGACGCTGAAACAGTGCTGGTTAAGCGACGCCTTGGAGATAGGGGCACCGTGAGCATTGTGCACAGAGGAGTGGGCAGAGATGTGTCTTATAGCCTCATTCCTTTGAGGAAGGAAAAAGCAATTTTCGGAATCCCGAGTCTAATCGGTAATTCGTATCGGGTAGATAGTGTCAATCCGTTGATTCTGGAAGGGGAGATTGACGAACGAAAGTGGTCGCTGTGAAGGAATATTGTGTGGTGCAGTGCGTTTACTACTAAATAACTGTTCAACGAGGTAGTCTGCAAATATGCCGAAAAAAATCACCATTAGAGACGTCGCTATGAAAGCGGGAGTTTCTAATTCGGCAGTTTCTTGTGCGTACCATAATCCCAAGAAGCTTTCAGTGGAAACGCGAGAACGCATATTACGAGCTGCAGCAGATATCGGTTACGTAAGTAACGCTGCAGCTCGTACCATGCGAACCAATACAACTGGGGCTCTTGGTCTTTTACTACCTCAAGAGATTGATTTGGCTTTACAAAATCCTTACTACACATTCCTTATGGAGGGGATAGGAAAAGCATGCCGTGAGGATGGATATTCCTTACTGCTGGTTCCTCCGTTCGAGAATGATTCTTCGGTTAATCTTATTCCCACTGCCGCAGTAGATGGCTTCATTGTTTCTGGGCTTGAAAAAGAGCGTGAAGAAGTTGTGGAAATCTTTAGTAAGAATATGCCCTTGGCGGTAATCGACCCGCAAACTGAACTGGAAGTCTCAACAATAGAGATTGACGACGCGAAAGCTCTAGACTCACTTGTTAAAACAATTATTGAATGTGGTCATAGGCGTGTGGGGATTGCCGCAATCGAAACTAAAACGGAGCTTAGCTATCAGGCTTGGCATGGGGTAATGGGGCAGCGCATAAAAACAATTCTAGACGCTTTCGATAAATTTGGAAAAGCTTTGTCAGGGGATGACCTAACCGTTTATGAAACTTCCAGTACCTACGATGGGGGGAAAGAAGCTTTCAGTCAACTATATAAGGGGAATAATCCTCCTACAGTCATTATTTCCTTTAGTGACATAATAGCCGCAGGTGTAATCAGCGCGGCGACTGCTGCCGGTTTGAAGATACCAACAGATTTGTCAGTTACTGGTTATGATGGAATGCCACAATATTTCTCTACTTTACCGCTGACTACCGTCAGTCAGCCAATCGTAAAAAAGGGCTATTTAGCTGGACAATTAGTTCTCGAATGGATAAAAAATAAGGCAAATTCAAGTTACGGTGTGCGTCATGAAATCCTGGCTGCAAAATTTATTGAAGGAGAAACACTTGGAGTAGTCCAATAACTTTGAGGTGCGAGTGCCTTGAGGTTTATAAATTTGAGCTGTCTAAAATACTTGGCGATGCCGATTGTTCAAGCATTTAGATTTTTCCAAGGCAGCGAGTTAAACCAATTATACGGCTCAAGAGAACATGTTTTGGCTTATCATTTGTGCACTGGGAAAATTGTAAAACCTGCGCTAGGACGTCTGCAAAAAGTACGCTAAAACCTTCGGATTGTCTCGAATCATAGCGGTACTGCCTCATCGAGTGCTTGCTGATTAACCTCTGATTTTACTAGTTGAACAGGGAAAATATCTATATTTTTCCCTAAAAGCTCCCGGGTTTCCGCCAATAGCCCGCTCGCCCGCATCAACAGGTTTCCGTCCTCGGGGCTCATCTCGATCAAGATGTCGATGTCGCTTTTAGCGTTGGCATCGCCACGGGCTACCGAGCCAAAAAGCAGCGGATTAGAGGCTCCGTATTTTTCCAGTAAAGACCGAAACTCGTTGATATTTGCGGCTAATAGGGCGCGCAACTGCATCGTTTCCGGAGTTAAGCTACCTGGGGTATCAACGAACACAAAATCATGCTATCAGTTGCCAATCAGAGTTTCACTGCTAGTAGCTACGTATTCGAGGTGAGGGAGTAGGTATCGATCCTTCGATTACTCGCGCTACGTATAAGGCGGTTATTAGCGCCCTCAACCGCGCGGAACGCTAGGATGTCTGCAAAACATGCGCTAGAACGTCTGCAAAAAGTGCGCTAGGGCGTCTGCAAAAAGTGCGCTAGAGCTTTTGAACTGCTATAATAAGCATGTGGATACCGAAGCAATAGTGGGTAGACCCTATCTACCCCGAATGATTGATAGCGCCTTGCAAGAAATCCTGCACGGGGTAGGCGCCGTTATAATCGAGGGTCCTCGTGGGTGCGGAAAAACTATGAGCGCCCTAAATGCGGCTAACTCTTATATCTTTTTAGATACTCCCCACGCAAAAGAAATCTTTGATTTTCAACCTGAATTACTTCTTCGTGGTGATACCCCCCGACTGTTAGATGAATGGCAGGTTATCCCCGAAAGCTGGAATCTAGTTCGCCGCGAGGTAGACGGCAGGGCGGAGCGCGGACGTTTCATTTTGACCGGATCCGCCCTCCCAGCTGATGACATTACCAGACATACTGGGGCGGGACGCTTCTTGCGTCTTACCCAGCAAACCATGACTACCTGTGAAAAAGACCAAGTTCTGGGCAAGGGTAGCTCAATGCCATCTATATCCCTACGCAACTTATTTGCGGGGGAATTCCCTGACCTTTTCCCTGGTCAAGATGACCCCACCTCGGCAATCAATCTGCTATGCCGCCCGGGATTCCCCGATATGCTCTATGATGACTTTTCGCTTTCTTCCCGCCGTATCAGTGCATATATTGATGAGGTAACCCGCCTAGATTTGTCTCGCCTCGCCGAGATTCGGCATTCTCCGCAAGTGATCAAGGCAGTCCTACAGTCGGTAGCGCGCAGCGTGATTAGTGAGTTAACGATAGACACGATTCGCCGCGACATCATGCGACTAGCAGCAGAAATCCAAAATAGAACCATTTCTAACTATCTGGAACTACTAGGGAGGATTTTTGTAGTTCAAGAGATTCCTGCCTGGTTGCCGCAGCTACGTACGAGAGCAAGGCTGCGTACGGCCAGTAAATATCATCTAGCTGATCCAGCTATGGCGGTTAATCTTCTGGGAACTACGCCTACTCAGCTAGCCTATGACCCGAAAACTCTCGGCTTGATATTAGAAAGCGCCGTTCTCCATGATCTACATACCCTGATTAGCTTTTTAGGAGGTAGGCTCTATCACTACCGCGATAGCTCCGGTCGGGAAATCGATGGAATTGTTACTCTTCCTGATGGGCGCTGGGCAGGTATCGAAGTCAAACTAGGAACCGCCAAAATCTCTCAAGCAGGGCAAAAACTGCAAGAAATCGTGAATACGCTCGATTTAGAGGTGATGAAGAAACCTTCGTTCCTGGCAGTAGTTACTCTGGCTGGACCGATAGCTAAGCTCACGAAGCTGGAAAATGACGTTCCTACCTTTACATTTCCAATTCAAGCTTTGGGCGTTTAAAACTTGCTGAAGTGCATTTATAATGCTCTAGCAATCGTTTTGCAGGGGTTCTAGCAATCGTTTTGCAGGAAGTCTGGCAATCGTTTTGCAGGATTTGGGTGGCTGCGGATATTCGCATTTGCGGAGGAGAGCGCTAGTAGTCACCCCAAGCCCCTGTGAACTATATGAGCTGACCTAGCAACTAGATATGAGATAATGAGCGGGTGCTGCGAACCTATACCGACCAGGCGATAGTCCTGAGAACCACCAAACTAGGGGAAGCAGACATAATCTTGACCTTGCTCACCCTCGAGCATGGGCAGGTACGAGCGGTAGCCAAAGGACTGCGCCGCACCTCCTCAAAATTTGGGGCGCGCCTGAGCCCCTTCAACCGGGTAAAACTGCAGCTACACTCCGGGCGTAATCTGGACACGGTTACTCAGGCTACTTCGCTCAGCCTCAATGCCCCGGCAATCGCCTGCGACTATGAACGGTACCTCTCGGGGCAAGTAATGCTAGAAACCGCCGAGAAGCTTTCCGAGGGCGAGGCTTCGCGCAGTCAATACCGGCTGCTAGCTGGCGCAATACCCGCTTTAGCAAACCGGGCGCACCGCCCCGGCATGGTGCTATCCTCCTACCTATTGCGTACCCTAACCATTGCCGGATGGGCGCCGGCTTTAGACCAATGCGCGCTCTGTGGGGCTGATGGCCCCTTTAAAGTTTTTTCCGCACCTGCCGGTGGGGTAGTTTGCGAAAACTGTCAGTTAAGCGGAGGCACCCGCATCTCTAAACCAGTAACCGACCTGCTCGCCGTACTGCTGGCGGGACAGTGGCCGCAGGTATACCAGGCGGATCCGCTAACTCAGGGGATAGCAGAAGAAGTGGTCACCGCCTATACCGAATGGGTGTTAGAGCGAAAACTAAAATCCTTGTCCGTTATGGCACGCAAGGCATAATAAGAATATGAGCGATAAAGACTTCGTAGCCACCGTTCCCCCCGGGCAAGGTAGCCCTATGCCCCCATTATCGTCAGTTCCCTCCCACGTGGCGCTAATCATGGACGGCAACGGCCGCTGGGCTAACCAGCAGGGATTGCCGCGTACGGCAGGGCACGAGGCCGGGGAATTGTCTCTCATGGACACCCTGGCCGGGGCAGTAGAGGCCGGGGTAAAAATGCTGAGTGTCTATGCTTTTTCTACCGAAAACTGGAAACGTTCCCCGGCGGAAGTTCGTTTCCTGATGGGGTATTCGCGGGACGTGATTCGCCGCCGTTCCCGCGAACTGAACGACTGGAACGTGCGCATAGTTTGGTCGGGGCGGCGCGGTCGGCTATGGAAATCGGTTATCAAGGAGCTAGAAGCTGCCGCCGAACTGACCCAAAATAACACCGGCATGGTGTTCAATATGTGTATTAACTATGGAGGGCGCGCGGAACTGGTTGATGCGGTTCGCGCGGTTGCCCGGCGGGTGGCGTCCGGGGAAATCAGTGACAATCATATCCGCGAGGACACCTTGGCGCGGGAAATGTATCTGGGGGGCATGCCGGATGTGGATTTGCTGATTCGCACCTCCGGGGAACAACGCCTATCTAACTTTTTACTGTGGCAATGCGCCTATGCGGAGCTTAGTTTCGTTCCCGAGATGTGGCCAGAGTTTAAACGCGAACAACTCTGGCGGGAACTAGCCGCATTTGGAGGGCGAAATCGGCGTTTTGGGGGCGCGAAAGACCAACCTTGCTCGGCTTAAGTTTGCCTGCGTCCTCGTAATAACAAGGGCGTTAAACCCCGGTAAAGCCTAAACTGGTTCGCAGTTCGGGTCTGAAAAAGTAGAAAATGCAGCCCGCCGCCTAATCCCAGAGGGGATGGGCAAACAGACCGCTGCCCAGTTTCGGTTCAAACCAAGTGGATTTAGGGGGCATGATTTGCCCCGCGTCAGCCACCTCCATTACTTGGTCAATCTGGGTAGGATACATGTAGAACGCGCAGGCATCGCCCTTATCTACCGCTGCTTTAAGTTCGCTGTCCCCGCGAATCCCGCCTACGAACTCGATACGTTCACTGGTGCGCGGATTGGTAATTCCCAGCAGGGGCGAGAGCACTGTTTCTTGCAGTAAAGACACATCTAAAGAATCAGGTAGCTCTTTACCGGCTAAAACCTGGGGACGGAAGCGGCAGGCATACCATTTGCCGCCTAGATACATACTGAAAGCACCAGAATTTTCCGGGGCAGCAAACTCGCCTAGTTCACTTAGCGTTGCTACCTGCGATATGTCTTTCAAGAACTGGTCGGGGGAGGTGTCGCCCCAATCAAGCACTAGCCGGTTATAGGGCAGACACCGCAGGTCGTGGTCAGGAACCGCGACCGCGAGGAATTCATTCCAGGGGGCATCTGCGCGTTGGGGGCGAGAAAGCCCTACTTTGGCCGCGGAAGCTGAGCGGTGATGGCCATCGGCAATATAAAAGTAGTCCAATGATTCAAAGATGCCGCTAGCTAAAGAAGTGTCTTCCGGCGAGAGCGGCCAAAGCTCATGGACAGTGCCCTCCAAAGTTTCTCCTTTGAGCAGCGGCTGGTCTTGAGTTACCCGCGCGGTGAGGGCGTCTATTTCTTCACGGGCGCGATAGGTGAGAAATACCGGTTCAGTATGGGCATTCACCCGGTCAAAATGTTTAATCCGGTCGGCTTCCTTAATCGCTAAAGTTTTCTCGTGCCGCTTAATAGTGCCGTCTTGATAATCGCCAACCTGGGCACACCCTACGATTCCTACCTGGGCTCTTCCTCGCCAAGTTTCCCGGTAAAGATACAGGCAAGGGCGGTCTTCGCGTACCAGCACGCCCCGGTCAATAAAATCTGTCAGATTAGCGGCTGCCTGCTCATGCACCTGGTCAGCGTGTTGATCCACGCTGAGGGGCAAATCAATTTCCGCGCGCGTGATATGCAGATAAGAGTTCGGGTCTTTGCCCTGCGCGCTAGCTTCCTCACGGTTCATAACGTCATAGGGCAGTGCCACTACCTGCGGGGCAGCCTCGCTAGTGGGACGCAGCGCACGGAAAGGACGCAACTTCGGCATCAAAATCTCCTTAGGGGTAATCTCCTTTGTCTTCAGCTTATCGGCTTCATCTGGCTTTCCTAATTGGGTATCACCTATTGGGGTGAGGATCTTCTTAGCTGACAGCATCCCAGGGAGGTCTTACTATTGCTTGTGCCTATGGGAAAATAGGGGGGCGTCCTCCAGCTATTTGCTGAACTCGCTGTAGACCTCAGGGTTATAAACCCAGTCGAACTGTCCAATCATTTCCAAGAGGCCGCTCTCGCCACAGAAGGCTTTTTTGAAGCTATAGAGTCCCCCCGAGTTATCTACCTCGTAAATTCCTCCCATATCGTATTGGGTATATCCCTGTTCGATAGCGTCCTTAATTGCTTCATTATTCATTTGATAGTTAGGACGCAGATTTCGTTTTTCATTGGAACTAGCAGCATAAATATAAAAACATTTCCGGTTGAAGCCCAAAACGATGGCGCAAGAAAGTACCTCCTGCTCGGCGGTACGAGTTTCATAGAGAGTTACGGCTGGGGGGGGGGAAGGCATTAAATAGGCGCACAAAATAATCTTTAGGGCGATAGGTGATTCCCTGGCGCTTCGCCATGATTTTGGTTAGTTCATAAAATTTATCGAGTGCTTGCTCAAACCCGGGATCACCACGATGAAAACGCAAAGTTTCCAGGCCATGTTTATAAGGAACCTTGATCTTACCTTTATTTTTTGATTTTACGGTCTTCAGAAAATCATCATGGGTTCCCATAGAAATGTCCGCAATCATATGCATCCGAGGATTGGAGAAGCTGTGTTCATCAGCTCCCCGAGTGGTGATCGCCAGATTAGTTATGCCGGCATTGCGATAGCTTTCCAATACTTCCTCGTCATAGGCGAACTCGGGATCCATCCTCAAAACAAATCCGTTACGTTTTTCCACCACCGGGGAAGCTTCTTTAACCAGTGCTTTCACAGTGTCGATATTTTTAAAATCGCAGACCGGGCCGCGCGGGGCATACATAAAAGCGTGGGATCCATCATTCTTGACAGACAGTATTGACAGGGCGGCGGTAATACTTCCCGCATCGTCCCGCAGATAAACGTAGTCACTGTCCCAGTTATTTTTTACTTTTGCCCAGTTAACCGATTGCATAACGTGACCGTACGGACTGGTAGCAACGAATTCTTCATAGCGAGCCACCGCTTCGCTATCCGATATATCTAAAATAGGCACGGTAGCGCTCCTCGTTTTTTCGAGATAACCACATATTTTCCGAAATGAAGTCCTAATTTAGAATACTTCACTGCCTTAGCACAGTGGTAATGCCATTAATCAGCGATTTTGGACTCGACCAAGAAATCGTGTCCTTGGTAAATCAGTGGGCGGAAGGTAACCGCTAAGCGCAACTTTTCTCGGAGGGTAGGGGGTACGAAAAGCTGCCAAAGAGCGCTCGGTCACAGTCGTTTTCCTCACTGGCAGCTCGCCTATTAGACTTAGGCGCGATGACAAGCAACGATAAAATGCCTCGCACCTATCATGTGCGAACTCTTGGCTGCCAGATGAATGAGCATGACTCCGAACGGATGGCGGGGCTGCTAGAAGCTGACGGCTTGATACCGGTAGAACTGGTGCCGCAAGCAGCCGCGCGCGCCACTAATGCCGGGGACGGCGGCGCTGATGTGGTAGTAATCAACACCTGTTCGGTACGCGAAGCTGCAGCTAACCGCCTCTTTGGGAACCTCGGGCAACTGGCCAGTGTGAAGCGGGAACGCCCCGGAATGCAAATCGCAGTGGGAGGTTGCTTAGCGCAGCAGATGCGCGAAAAAATCATTGAAAAAGCCCCCTATGTGGACGCGGTATTCGGCACCCACAATATAGATGTGCTCCCCGCGTTACTTAGGCGGGCACGGCACAATCACCGCGCTGAAGTAGAAATCGCAGAGTCGCTGCAAGTTTTCCCGTCCACCTTGCCTACCAGGCGAGAATCCTCCTATTCCGCTTGGGTGTCAATCGCGGTCGGCTGTAATAACACCTGTACGTTTTGTATAGTGCCCTCCCTGCGGGGACGCGAACGCGATCGCCGACCTGGGGAGGTGCTAGCGGAAGTAGAAGCCGTGGTTTCTCAAGGCGCGATTGAAGTGACTTTGCTCGGGCAGAACGTCAATTCTTATGGCGCGGGATTTGGAGATCGCGGAGCGTTCGCCAAGCTGCTGCGTGCCTGCGGACATATCGAGGATTTAGAACGGGTACGTTTCACTTCCCCTCATCCGGCAGCTTTTAGTGACGACGTGATTTGGGCAATGGCGGAAACTGAAAACGTAATGCCCACCTTGCATATGCCACTCCAATCGGGCTCTGATACTATTTTGCGCGCGATGCGCCGCTCCTACCGGCAAAAACGTTTCCTGGGGATACTGGATAAAGTACGGGAGGCTATGCCTGAGGCCGCGATTTCCACCGATATTATCGTAGGATTCCCCGGAGAGACTGAGGAAGATTTCCAGCAGACGCTAGAGGTAGTAGCGCAGGCTCGTTTTGCCTCTGCCTTCACTTTCCTATATTCGCCACGTCCGGGCACTCCGGCGGCTGACCGCGAGGATCAGATTCCCCACGAGGTCAAGCTAGAGCGTTACAACCGGTTGATTGCGCTGCAAGACCAGATTTGTTTGGAAGAAAACCAGAAACTAGTAGGCAGACAAGTAGAGGTATTAGTTTCCGAGGGCGAGGGGCGAAAAGATCAAGAAACTCACCGGGTATCTGGTCGCGCCCGAGATGGACGCCTAGTCCACGTAGCATTACCTGCCAGACAGGAAATGCCGCGACCAGGAGATATGGTGACGGCTACTGTCACCCATGGTGCTCCCCATAACTTGCTCGCAGATTCTGCCTTGGAGGGAGGATTATTCTCGGTGCGCCCCACCAGAGCCGGGGATGCTTGGCAGGCGCGTCAGAGTAAACAGGAAGAATACTCCCAGCAGGTTTCACTGGGAATTCCCGCCATTCGTCCTCGCGGATAGGTAGCTTAATGGATTCCTCCAAGCTTCCTCTCCTAGCGGTAGTCGGGCTAACTGCCAGCGGTAAATCTGGTTTTTCCCTGCAATTAGCTGCGGCGTTAGGGGAGCAAGGAATCGCTTGCGAGATTATTTCGGCTGATGCTTTCCAGCTGTATCGCGGTATGGATATCGGAACCGCGAAGATTCCGGTAGATGAGCGCCGGGGAATCCCGCATCACCTGTTAGATGTTTTACAGCTAGAGGAAAAAGCATCAGTAGCAGACTATCAGCGCAGTTGTCGCCAAATTATTGAGCAAATTCGCGCGCGCAAAGCGCTACCGATACTGGTAGGGGGGAGCGGCCTCTATGTTCGCGCCGTCCTTGACAAAATCGAGTTCCCCGGAACCGATAGCGCTATTAGGAAGCGCCTAGAAGCCCAGGCGGCGCAGCTGGGGATAGAGAAAATGCATCAACGCCTCGCCGAAGTTGATCCACAGTCCGCAGCTAGAATCGTGCCGGCTAATGAACGCCGGGTGATTCGCGCCCTGGAGGTCTATGAGCTAACCGGCAGGAAGTTTTCAGCCACTATGCCGCGACGGGAATACTTCCAGCCTGCTTTGCAGTTGGGAATCTCCTGGCCGCTTCCGGTGCTTGATGAGCGTATATCCCAGCGCACCAGCCAAATGCTGGCGCAAGGATTTATCGCGGAAGTTGAAGAGTTGCAAAAACTAGGTTTGGCGGACACTCCTACCGCTTGCCGCGCCACCGGTTACCAGGCGGTTATGGATTTGCTAGCCGGAAAAATCACCCGTGAAGAGGCGGCGGAACAAATAGCGCTGCAAACCCGGCAGCTTGCCCGCAAACAGCGCAAATGGTTCCGCAAAGACCCCAGAATCCACTGGTTAGACGGTGAAGCCGGCACCGCCGCCAACCTGGAACAAGCCTTAACCCTCCTCGAAATCGAAAGCGAGTAATAATCTGTCCGAAAATCCTGTCTAGTTTTATTCTTGTCAGAAAGAGCGCGGAAAACTTTTTCCTCCTGCCCAAAATCCGTATTTGCCTGTGACAAATACAAATAATGGACATAAAGCCCGACAAACAATTCTGATTTATAACCGGGTATCCGAAGGTCGAAAAATATGATGACAAGGGTGTCTAGCCTGCTCGGATAAAAACTTTTCCGCGTTCATTGAAACGCTTTTGCCAAACCGTATGAGATTAGTTGTATTGCTTTTCTAGTGACGGTGGAACGGTGTGTCTAACGCGGGGGCGAGATTTTATCCGAGTGGGTGCGGTGGGCATAAGAATTCGGAAAATGTCGCCACGTTTTCCGAATTCTTGGGCGAGAGGAAAAACCTCGCCCCGCACCGACAATTTCCAGGCATATGTGCAGGCAGCAAGAACTATATAAGCAACGTTTTCACCCTCCACAGACAAAAACACCCTCCCAATATCGCCAAACCACCCCCAAAGCGACCACATTTCCCATCTCGGGAGGGTGAAACTGTATCGGGAGGGCGATAATGTCTCGAAATTGGGTGCGACCGGTAAAAGATATGAGAGGGACAGACTACTTAGGGAGAACGGGGAGCGGTTTTATGTCGAGGGGAAGGCTTCGGGTGTTAAACCCGTGAAGATGCCAGAGTATTTTTACGGATTTCGGGGCGCGAGGAAAATCTTGCCCCGCATCGACATTTTTCAGGCATATGTGCAGGCAAGTAGAACCACCTAAGTAACGTTTTCACCCTCCACAGACAAAACCCCGCCAACATGCAGAATGAATTAGTTGTATTGCTTTTCTCGCAACGAAGAAACAGCCTAGTGGCTGAGCGCGGAAAACTTTTTTCCTCCTGCCCAAAATCGTGCGCGGGGGCGAGGTTTTTCCTCCCGCCCAAGAATTCGAAAAACGTGGCGACGTTTTCCGAATTCTTATGCCCACCGCGCCCACTCGGATAAAACCTCGCCCCCTCGTTTAAGGATCTTGAATCGCGACAGGCCGGGAAATTGGAGTTTTCGAGGAACAGACAGTGGTAAGTAGCTGCGAGCCTTGCATGCGGGGGATAGTTTTATCCGAGCAGGCTTCACCCACTTGACATCATATTATTGGCTTTCGGATACGCGGTTAATTATCAGAATTGTTTATTGGTAGGCGGAATAACTATTACCCGCACGTTTGGCTCATTTGTAACGTCGGAGGCATAGGCGTGTTTTTTGCTTTGGGGAGGTAGAAGACAAATTGTGCAAGGAAGAGTTTGCGAGCAAAAGGGTCGCGGCCGGTAAAAGATGCGAGAGGGACAGGTATGCTGTCACTATCTTTTTTAGTCGGAAACACGCTTTTTAGCCTCCTGGTATAACTTCCTATTCTCGCTGAAGCGAGAAAATCGGGGTCCCCGGAGCACTTTTACCGAGCCAGACCCGTAAACTCGAGGCAGACCTGATTAGTCCTCGATTACGATGGCTTGGGCGGTTTCCCGGTCAATGCGCCCAAAGTTATAGAACGCGGCGCAGGCTCCCTCGGGGGAAACCATACAGGTACCGATGGGTTTTTCGGGCGAACAGGCAGTGCCGAACACTTTACATTCCCAAGGTTTAATCCGCCCAGTGAGCACCGATCCGCATTCGCAAGCGGGGGGATCGGGAACCCGCACCCCCGGCACGTTGTACAGTCGCTCCGCGTCCCAGGCTGCGAATTCCTCAGAAATCCCCATTCCGGAATAGGGCATCCAGCCGAGACCGCGCCACTCGAAAGTGTCGCGGGTGGAAAATACCCGGTCAAGAAGTTTTAGGGCAGCCAAGTTACCTTCGGGACGTACTACTCGCGAATACTGGTTTTCTACGCGCGATTCACCGCGTTCGACTGCTCCCGATAGGTATTGGTCGATTAGCATGGCTACCGACTGTAGAATATCGAGCGGCTCAAAACCGGTTACTACCACCGGTTTATTGTATTCTGTGGGCAAGAATTTGAAGGCATCCGAGCCGACGACGGTGGCTACGTGACCGGGGCCGATAAAACCATCGATCCGGGTTTCATCTGCGCCTACGATTGCCCGCAAAGGTGGCTCAATTTTCACGTGGTTAGAGAACACGGAAAAGTTCTTTACCTGCTGTTTCTTGGCTGCTAGCAGGGTAACGGCAGTCGAGGGCGCGGTAGTTTCAAACCCGATAGCAAAGAAAATAACCTTTTTATCAGGGTTTTCTTTCGCAATCTTTAAAGCGTCCAGGGGAGAGTAAACGAAACGGATATCGCGCCCGCGCGCCCTCGCCTGTAGCAGGGATTCTTGAGAGCCTGGTACCCGCATCATGTCCCCGAAAGTCGTCAATATGACGTCCGGTTGATTAGCCAGCCAGAGGGCGTCATCGACCCTTCCCATGGGGATTACGCACACCGGGCAGCCCGGGCCGTGAATGAACTGTACGTTTTCGGGCAATAAATGCTCAAGGCCGTGCCGGTAAATAGTGTGGGTGTGTCCGCCACAAATCTCCATAAATGCTAATGGGCGCTCAAAATGACAAGCCTCCGCATTGATACGTTTTACCAGTTTGCGCGCAAACTCGGGGTCACGGAATTCGTCTACATATTTCATTGGTTCACTCTTCTTTTTCCACGTGCAGGCTTAAGTAGGGGCTAATCGGCGGAGGTGGTCTTGAACTGTTCTAGTTCGTCCTCGAACTGTCCTAACTTTTTTATCTGCTCCAATGTGGTGGCGGCCTCATCGGCATCAATCTGAGACATTGCAAATCCCACGTGTACCAGCACCCAGTCACCTACTTTTAAACCTTCGTCTGCCAGTAAATCGGTGGAAATCATGCGTTCGACTCCCGATAGTGAAACTTTGGCGCGGCCGCTCTCGGTTTCGTCGAATGCTACGATTTCGGCTGGTACTCCCAAACACATATGAATCTCCTTCAGCAAGCTTCTTTTCCAGATTACTGTCATTTAGTTGAGCTATCAAAAGATGAAAATGACACCTCGTTGTGCAATTATCGATATATGGATCCGAAAAACCGGCTTAATCAAGATGAAGCAAAAGTAAACTCCAATATTGCCCGGGTACGCAGTCGCGGCATGAAACTCAAAGATGAATACGTGACGCTATCGCATGGGGCGGGCGGGAAAGCGTCGGCTGCCCTGGTGGAACAGGTTTTTGTGTCCGGCTATGGTAACCGGGTTTTAGAGGAACTGACCGATGCAGGGGTGCTTCCTTTAACGGAAATTCTCGGCGTTTTTGCCGAGGACGAGGACGCGCTAGCAGATTTTTCCGGGTATAAGTTGGCAATGTCCACTGATTCTTATGTGGTTAATCCGATTGTCTTCCCCGGCGGCTCTATTGGAGAGCTCGCGGTTAATGGTACCGTCAACGACCTGGCGGTATCTGGTGCCATCCCCAAAGTAATTAGTGCCGGTTTCATTTTGGAAGAGGGATTGCCGATTGCGGATTTGCGCCGGGAAGTACAGGCGATGCGAGATGCCGCCGAGAAGGCTGGGGTAAGAATCGTTACCGGCGATACCAAAGTGGTTCCCAAAGGTAGCGGCGACAAATTATTTATTAACACTGCCGGAATCGGGATTGTACCGCCTTCGCGCCAACTAGGAGCAGACCAGGTGCAGCGCGGTGACCGGATTATCGTTTCGGGAGCGATTGCCGATCACGGGATGTCGGTGATGATGGCACGCGGGGACCTGGCGATTGAAGCCCCGATTAAATCCGATACTCGCGCGGTTAATTGCCTGGTTGAAGGCTTATTGGGGGCAGTACCGCAGACCCGCTGGATGCGGGACGCTACGCGTGGCGGACTAGGCACAGTGCTCAATGAGCTGGCGGTAGCTACCGGCTTAGGGATAGCTATCGAGGACGAATCTATTCCGGTACACGATATGACCCGCGGTGCCTGCGATATGTTGGGTATCGACCCTATCTATGTGGCGAACGAAGGCATGTTCTGTGCGGTAGTTCCCGCTGATCAGGTAGATACCGCGCTGGAGACGCTGCGGGCGCTTCCGGGCGGGGAAGAAGCCGCTAATATCGGACGGGTAGTTTCCAAACCGGAGTCATCGGTGGTGATGGTGACGGCTTTCGGGGGGACTCGGATGATTGATATGTTGGTGGGCGATCCGCTGCCGCGAATCTGCTAATAATCTAGGCGAGTACGTTAAAGGCCGGATGGTACCTAGTGATATTAGCCCTCGCTTGCCCCTAAAACCGTTGCCCACGCCTGTCCTAGGCTCAGCCCCCCATCATTTGGGGGCACGGTGCGGTGGGTTAATACCTTGAAGCCTTCCTTGCGGAGCAGGTGGGTAAACTGGGTGCTAAACAGGCGGTTCAAAGCCACCCCGCCAGTTAGTCCCACCGTAGATATCTGGCTTTCTTCAGCTAGTTCCTGGGTTTTATTAGCCAGTAATCCTGCCAAGCCCACATGAAAAAACCAGGCGCGTTCCCCGATTTCTCGTTCGCCCTCACCTAAAAATTCAAACAGGTCTCGAAAAGATTTGAACGTTTTAGGACGGGGAAGCGGGTTAGTATGCGCCCAGTTAGTGGCAGCGGACTCTAGCTGCATGGCGGCTTGCGCCTCATAGCTAACGGATGTGCAGATTCCAAGGATAGCGGCTGCGGCATCAAATAATCTGCCACAACTGGTGGTGGATACTACTCCAAAACCGCTGTTTAACTGACTTTTAACCAGCTCAAGTTCGCCGGTATTACCCTGCCTATCGCCAATTTCTTCACTGATTACTTCTGCTATCCAATCCAGATTCCAGTCGTGAGCAATCCCTAAAGCAACTCGCCAGGGATAACGCACTGCCCGGTCGCCTCCTACCAAGCTAAATGAGGGCAGGTGAGCGCGGCGTTGCCAGGTCTCTCCCGCAATCTCCAGGATTTCTCCTCCCCAGATAGTGCCGTCAGCGCCATAACCAGTACCGTCCACTGCTACTACCAGGGCTCGGGATTGGCAATCTCGCTCCGCCAACAGGGAATAAGCGTGGGCTACGTGATGTTGTACCTGCACTAATTCGATATTTTTAGCGGCGGAAAACCTTGATGCCCAAGCGGTGGTCAAGTAGGCGGGATGTAGGTCGCAAACGATTCGTTCAGGTCGAGCATGCTGGAAATTTAGCATTTGAGTGACCGCCCTATCGAAGGCTTCTTGACTGGCAAGCGTACCCATATCCCCGATATGTCCCGAAATATGTGCCAAATCTTTGCTGGCCAGGCAAAACGTGTTTTTTAATTCTCCTCCCACCGCTAAAGTCGGAACTTCAGCTTTTCTAGGTAGCGGTACTGGTAGTGGTGCATATCCTCGGGACCGCCGCGAGGGAATAGTAGTCTTCGAGTTCCCCAAGAAAACCGAGTCTTCCATCGGCAGGTGAATATCACGGTCATGGAATACAAAAGCATCCGCAATTTTTGCTAAACGCGAGGCGGCGTCCTCGTTGGTAAAACACAAGGGTTCTCCTGCCAGATTCCCTGAGGTCGCAACCAATGCCATCTCAGCGCATTCAGCGGTTAAAAGTTCCAAATGTAGGGGAGCATACGGCAGCATCACCCCAATATCGCTAAGACCGGGAGCAATGCTGGCTGCCAGGTGGTAGTCAAAACTTACCGGGGCAATCACAATCGGTCGAGATGGGCTGGTCAGTGCTTCAACTTGGGCTTGATTAAGTTGAGCAAGATTGCGTGCCGCTTCAATATCGCCCACCATGACTGCGAAAGGTTTATCTCCACGATTTTTTCGTTTACGCAGCCGGGCTACCGTCTCTTCATTGCGGGCATCACACATCAGATGGAAGCCGCCGATACCTTTAACTGCCAAGATTTCCCCGGCACTTAACCGCTGACGAGCCTGAGATAAAGCCGCATCAATCAGCGGGGCACGCTTTCCGACTGGAGGACGCAAATCTGGTTTTTTTGCTTCGCTCACCCACAACACTGGCCCGCAGTCAAAGCAGCTTATAGGTTGCGCATGGTAGCGGCGGTTTGTCGGGTCTGTGTATTCGGCGTGACAAGCCCGGCACATCGGGAATTTAACCATAGTGGTGGTGTCCCGATCATAGGGTAAGTTCATCATAATAGTGGCGCGCGGGCCGCAATTTGTGCAGGTAGTAAAGGGGTAGTGGTAGCGCCGATTATTGGGATTTGCCATATCGGTTTGGCAATCGAGACAGGTGGCAGTATCGGGAGGAATCAGGGTACGTACACCGGGGCGGCGACGCGATTTAACTATTTGAAAACTGTGTTCACCTTCGATGTCGGGCATTTCTTGGGCGGCGCATTTTAGAACCTGAGCCAATGGGGGGAGGGTAGCGAGCAGCTTGGAGATGAAATCTTCAATGTCTTGGGGACTGCCTTGTACCTCTATAAACACCGATTCGTCATCATTTCCCACAAAACCGGTGATGGGAAAATCGCTAGCAACTCTCGCTACGTGAGGACGAAACCCTACTCCCTGTACTACTCCGCGTAGTCGATAGGCGCGTCGCATATTTGCCTCCCCCATCTAAAATATCTATCGTCCTAAGCCTAGCGGTAAGCTCAAAGTTAGATGTCGGGCGAGCCTAGGCGCGTCCTCGCCAATAAGAAAACCTAGGGGGTTGTTATGCATGAAGTTGCACTGTCACGCCAACTTGCGCGGATAGTGTCGCGAAATGCAGCTGGACGTGAGGTGCTAGAGGTCGAATTAGAGGTAGGGCATCTGCGTCAGGTAGTTCCCGAAGCTCTCTATTTCGCCTGGGGAGCGGTTCGTAAGACTACTTTGCGCGGGCCGGCCCGGCTTAATATCACCGAAATACCGGCGGTGGTGTCTTGCCGTGAATGTAAAGCTAGCACCGAATTGCGGGAAGTGTTGGATTTTCGTTGCCAAGAATGCTCCTCGCGGGATCTGCAGATAATTAGCGGGGAAGAGTTTAGAGTGGTGTCTATTGAGGTTTCGCCAGAAAGGAAACAATAATGGGACGTTTTCATCGCCATGATGATGGTACAGTTCATGCGCATGATCATGGGGAGCATTCTCATCACCATGACCATGGGGAATATGTGGTCGATCCGGAACTAATCGGGGATCATTCCGGCTATGAAACAGGTCGGGAACGTATAGAGATTTTGGAAGATATCTACGCGGAAAATGATCATTTGGCAGATCATAATCGCCAGTCATTCCGGGAAAATAACGTAAAAGTGGTGAACCTGATGAGTTCGCCTGGTTCGGGGAAAACCACCCTGTTAGAGCAAACTTTGTCTAAGCTGCAAGGACAAATCAGGGTAGGAGTTATCGAGGGTGATATTGAAACCCCTATGGATTCTGAACGTCTGGCAGGATACGGGGCGCAAATTTCTTTACTTAACACCGGTCACGGTTTTGGAGGTGAATGTCACCTGGATGCCCCGATGGTGCATAAAGCCTTGTCAGCATTGGATTTGACCGCTCTTGATTTGGTGATTATTGAAAATGTTGGCAACCTGGTGTGCCCGGCAGAGTTCGATGTTGGAGAAACCGCTAAGGCGATGGTTTTTTCGATTACCGAGGGCGAGGATAAGCCCCTAAAGTATCCGGTGATGTTCCGCTCGGTTGAGGTGGTCGTTGTCAATAAAATGGATCTCGCGCCTTATCTAAACTTCGATATGCAAAAATTCCGGGGTTTCTTGGAGCAAGTCAATCCGGGAGTGAAGGTCATTGAAGTGTCGGCCTTAAATGGTGAAGGCGTGGATGAGTGGATTGACTGGCTGCAAAATCTATGAATACGTAATTGCTTCATTGCGTAAATAATAGGGTGCTTATACTCAATTTTAAGCCAATATTGAGGGACTAGGTATTGTAGTTCACAGACTGCTTGTCTAATATTATTTCTAATTCCGTCACCAACAAGGGATTACGTATGAGCTATGACATTAAGCCTTGGCGAGAAGGTACCCTCGCCGAAAATCTAGCCAGCGCCGGGGTTAGCCGACGTGATTTCGTGAAGTATTGTGCTGGTCTAGCCGCTATTTTCGCGGTTGGAACTCCCGAAATGGCACACGCAGCTCCAGCACAAAAAGCCGCCGAGGAGCTGGCCGATAAACTGGGGGCAATCACTAAACCTAATGTGGTTTGGCTGCAGCTTCAAGAATGCACCGGTTGTATGGAATCCACCCTGCGCAGTGGGGGAACTACTGTGGAAGAGGTGGTGCTAAACCTGTTGTCCGTGAACTATAACGAACTGGTGATGGCGGCAGCTGGGGAAGCGGCAGAAAAAGCGCTGGAAGAAACTAATGCCCGGGAACATATCCTGGTGGTAAATGGTTCTATTCCTACCAAGGATGGCGGAATCTACTGCACTATCGGTGGAAAATCGGCTGAACAAGTCTTGCAGGAATCTGCCAAGAACGCCACTATGATTTTGGCTGTTGGCGCCTGTGCCGTATATGGATCTGTCCAAGCCGCTAAACCTAATCCCACCGGTGCGGTAGGCGTCGATGAAATTATTAAAGATAAACAGGTAATTAATGTTTCGGGTTGCCCCCCAATCGGTGAGGTAATCACCGCATCTTTAACCTATATCTTGACTCACGGTAAGGCTCCCGAAGTTGATTCTGAGGGTCGTCCGCTATTTGCATATGGTCAGAGGATTCACGATTCCTGCCCGCGTCGTCCTCATTTCGATGCCGGCCAATTCGTGCGCACATTCGATGATGCCGGGGCGCGTGAAGGCTGGTGCTTGTACGATGTGGGCTGTAAAGGGCCTTCAACTTTTAGTCCCTGCCCGATAGTGCAATGGAATCTGAAATCAGGGTGGCCAATTGGTGCAGGTCACCCCTGTATCGGTTGTACTGAACGAGATTTTTATGACCGGTTTACGCCTTTCTATGACAAGTTGCCAAATATCCCCGGTTTTGGGGTAGAAGCCACTGCCGAAAAGGTAGGTCTGGGTTTGACCGGGGCGGTAGCATCTGGGGTGGCGGTACACGCGGGAATAACCGCTGCTAGAGCCGCAGCTGACCGCAAAGCTACCAAGAATTCTCCGATGGCAGCTTTCGGAGACAACGCAGTTGGGGGCGAAAATAACTCCCTAAACGAGGACGCTACTAGCGATAAACAGAACAGCGAGGCGAAGTAATGACCGAAAAAGTAGTCATCGATCCCCTAACCCGTATCGAGGGTCATCTGCGTATTGAGATTGAATCCGAGGGAAAAAAAATTAAGAAAGCCTGGAGTGAAACCACCCAGTTCCGCGGTCTTGAAACCATCGTTCAAAACCGTGATCCGCGTGATGTTTGGGCGTTTGTGCAGCGTATCTGCGGGGTTTGTACCTCCGTTCACGCTATTGCTTCCATTACCGCAGTAGAGGACGCAATAGGATCAGTTCTTCCCGATGATGCCCGCTTGATTCGCTCCCTGGTACTAGGGTCGCAAGAAATCCAAGACCATGTGATTCACTTCTACCACTTGCACGCCCTAGATTTTGTTAATGTTCCTAACGCGGCAAAAGCTGACCCGGCAAAAGCGGTCGAGTTTGCGAACTCTATTGGTTCAAAGTGGCGCGGAAACAACCTTAAACGTTTCACCGAAGTTAGAGATACCATCAAGAGCGTTCTTGACTCTGGTCAGCTATCGGTCTTTACCGGAGGATACTGGGATCACCCCGATTACCGGCTTCCTCCGGAAGCAGATTTGATGTGCGTGGCGCACTATCTAGATGCTTTAGAGTTCCAGCGATCCATGATTCGCATTAACACGGTGTTTGGAGGCAAGAATCCCCACCCGAATTTCCTGGTCGGGGGAATGGCCTGCTCAATTGATCCTAACTCTTCGGAATCCATTAACCAGGTACAATTAGATCAGGTGAAAACCTGGATTGATGAAATCGTAGAATTCGTAAATGACTGCTATTACCCAGACGTTTTGGCAGTTGCCGGGGTTTATAAAGACTATTTCGATATCGGGGCTACCCACGCGAACTATCTAGCGGTAGGTCTTGCTGGTGCCACCTTTGGGGGAGACCCCAACAAGTCCCGGGTCGATTCTCGACATAGCGCCATTAAACCTGGCGTGATTTTGAACGGGGATTTGAGCAAGGTTCATCCTTTTGATCCGCACAAGATTGAAGAGTTTGTAACCTCAGCCTGGTACGAGTATTCAGTGGGGGACAAGAAAGGTCTTACCCCTGATAAAGGGGAAACCACCGTTAAATATAACGGACCAAAGCCGCCATTTAAGTGGCTAGGTGATGACTTTGATGGTAAATATACCTGGTGTAAGGCTCCTCGCTATGACGGTAAACCGATGCAGGTCGGTCCGGTGGCGCGTTTGATGCTCGCCTATGCGCAAGGATTTGCGCCGGTTAAGAAGCTAGTGGAATCCGCCGCCTCTACCCTGGGAATTACCCCTGCTCAGATTAACTCGACGATGGGGCGCACCTTTGCCCGCGCTGCCGAGGCAGTAGTTTCTGCCAACTTACTGTTAGAGGATTACAACGCGCTGGTCGCCAATATTAAAGAAGGTAATATAGACGTTTTCGATGCCAGCAAATGGGAACCCTCCTCTTGGCCACAAACCGCTCAAGGTTACGCCTTTGTTGAGGTTGCGAGAGGTAACCTCTCCCACTGGGTCACTATCAAGGACGGTAAAGTTGCACGTTACCAGGCAGTGGTTCCCACCACCTGGTTAGCGGGAGGACGTGACGCTCAAGGAGTTACCGGTCCGTATGAAGAATCACTGATGGGCACGGGAAATCATCCCTTAGTAGACCCGAAGGCTCCTCTGGAACCGTTACGCACGATTCACTCTTACGATCCGTGTATGTCCTGCGCCGTGCACGTCCTCGACCCGGAGGGAAATCTTATTAGCGAGGCGGTGACTTCATGAGCTCCCAAAATACGCCCTCCCCAAAAACCAATCCGAACAGTGAAAACGCAAACTCTACCCTAGAGGGCGAACCGATAGAACCGGCAAAAACCGTCAGCACCGGGAATCAGGATAAAGAAATCCAATTCTTTGGTAATGAGAGCCATAAATCCAGTGGGATTGAGGTTGGGGGCGGTTTTAGCTGCTCTGACCTGTCGATGCGCCGCTTGCTGTTAATGGCAGCGGTTAGCCCTACTGGCAGCAGCGATCCGGTTGATATTGCCCTTAAAGAATCCCTGCGTTACCGCTTCAAACACGGGATTCCCAATAGCGAGATTCCCGCAGAAAACTTTGATCCCGCTCAAAACCGGCGTTACTCGTTGGCTCGGATTAACGATATGAAGCGCACCAAGACCGGTGAGTCCATGAACATCGTGATTGCTCGCGGTGACCTGGAATCGGTAATGAATGTGGCGAAACCAGAGCGGGCTTTGCGTACTCTGCTTCGTAAAAACGCACAGATGGCTGGCTCTAGGGGATACCGCTGCCTGGGGGTAGCTACCGCTAGGGTAGATGAAAATGGCGAATGTGGTCCTTTCCAAATGGAGGGATTTATCAATGTGCGACCGGTTGGTACCGGTTTGCAAGATGATGACCTTACCCCCACCACCGAGGATTGGGTAAGGCTGAGCGTTTGGTCTGTCGGTTTACGTTTCTTGCACTGGTTGAATGTATTTCTGATTGTGGTTATGTCGGTAACCGGTTATTACATTATGGATCCCTTTTTTGGAGATACTTTCTTTAGGGGCGTGGATATCGGCTATCTGATGGGCATAATGCGTTTTATTCACTTCGTCGCGGCTTTCACCTGGATAGCTATCGGTGCGGTACGGGTAGTTATCGCCTTTGTGTCCAAAGATCGCTACTTACGCTGGGAGACTTTCTGGCCGTTCAAGAAAAAAGAGGACTTGAAGTACCTGAAAGAAACTGTCGGGTTCTACCTGTTCTTGCGGAAAGAGGGGCCGCTATATGTGGCTCACAACCCGCTGCAGCAACTTACCTATACTTCGGTCTATGTTATAGGGGCTTTCCAAATGGGGATAGGGATGGCTCTTTACGCCCTCCCTTACAGGAACACCAGCCTTTTCTGGGCGATTATGGCAGCACCAAACGACTGGTTTGGGATACCATTCATGCGTCTAGTTCACGCCATGATTATGTTCCTATTCTGGGGTTTTGTAATTGCTCATATTTATTTGGCTTTCCGGGCTGATTCTCTTGAACGCCATGGAGGAGTCTCGGCAATGATTTCTGGAGGAGTGTGGATGCGTCGTACTTCTAAACCAGTTGATGCCCCCGAGCTGTAGCCGGAAAGATTCTAATGATTAAAGGTGAACAGTTACCCGCGTCCTCCCCGTCTGTTTCTTTGCGGAAACCGGCAGAGGGGGCCACTATAGCTGCAGCTGACCGCCCTCTACCGGATTTCTCCAGGGTGGACGGTAAGGGCTGGGCAGGAAGCCAATATACGGTTCTTGCAGTTGGTAACCCAATCATGGGTGATGATGGAATCGGGCTAGAGATTTTAAAGCAGTTGCGTAAACTGCTGAGCGTTCGCCCCAGTTGGCAAGAGGCGATTAGTCGAGGAGAACTAGCTCTTTTAGAGGGCGGAACGGGGGGAATGGAGCTGGTTCCCGTTGTTCAAGAATCCGAGAATTTACTGATATTGGATTCGGTAGCAGCCGGTGCAGGGCGTATTCCCGGTCAGGCGCTCCATTTGAGTGGGGATCATGTGCCGCGCTTGCTTTCGATGAAAATGTCTCCTCACCAGGTAGGTCTACTAGATATTCTCACTTCCGCCCGGCTTACGGGCAAAGAACCTCGCGTAATCGAAGTAGTAGGGGTAGTTAGTGAGGACGTCAATCTGCATTTGGGTTTAACCTCGGCAGCTAGCAGCGGGATTGAGCAGGCTACTGCTTATGCCGCCCAGATTCTTGACTCTTGGCTTTCCCCGTAGTTGTCTATTCCTTATCCCACTCAACCCAGGAGATATCAAACTCGCGACCATGGGTAAGGTTCGCGGTTGGGGTTTGGCATTTTGGACAAAGCAGGGCAAAGAACTCATCTATCTCGACTTCTCGCTGGCATTTTGGACAATAAACACTGGCTGGGATGGGATTAATTTCCAGTTCAGCGCTTTCGCAGATAGTTTGAGCCTTGGCTATGGGCCACGAGCCGTAAAGAGCCTGGGGGATAGCACCTGACATAGCCCCCACATTTAGCGAGACTTTTTTAACTCGGGTAACCTGATAATCAGCGTCAGCGGCTGCTTTTTCAACCGCCGCCACTACCGAAGTTAATAGCCCAAGTTCATGCATATATTCATTTTCTTGAGGAGATTCATGAAAATCAACCTTGACGAGATTATTGATCCCCTAGAAGGACGGGTAGTAGTTTCCAAAGACCGGCAAGGACAATCCCAGGCGCGTTTTGATTTGCAAGGACTTCCTCGCGTTGATGCAATGTTGGTGGGAAAATCTGCCCTGGAAGCGCTGAAAATGACCGAGCATTTGTGCGGGATTTGCCCGGTGGCACATCATTTGGCTGGTATGCGTGCCCTTGATGTGCTCAGCCAAAGCGAGCCGCTGTCCAAAGCGGCAGAACTTACTCGCCGTTTGCTGCATTATGGTTCGATTGTGCAAACCCATTCGCTACGTTTCTTGATGCAAGATAGGGATGCGGGAATAGCGATTAGATTGGTAGCGAAAAAAATGCTGGTAGCAGCGGGTTCTCCCGGTCATTTCCCAGTTAGCGCCCTTCCCGGCGGGGTGCGTGCCTTGCCGGAACTGAAAGCTTTAAAAAACCTGGATGAAGACCTGCCGGATGCAATTGAAGCCGCTGAAGAATTATGTGACCTGGCCTTTAGATTATCTAAGGAATCCCGCTTAGCTGATGCTTTTTCTGGCTCAGAGGTGGCATTGATTAACGAGGACGCAAACCCGGATGTTTTTGGTACTCGGGTTAGGGTGGTTCTCGAACAAAAAATCATTGACGAGTTTTCTTTCTCGAAATGGAATGAGCGTATCAGAGAGGAAAACCCGCACACTCCTGCTCCGCGTCCTTATCTGCGAGCATTGGGAGTAAATGAGGGGCGATACCGGGTAGGTCCAGTAAGCCAGCTCTCTATCGGTACTCTTCCTAGCCCTAAGGCAGCAGCGGCACAAGAACGCTGGCTGGCAGAAAGTCGCAACGCGCAACCTGCTCGGGCGATAATAACCTTACATCTTCTAGAAAGAACTACTGAGCTTGTTAAACAGCTATCGCGCCTGGTAGGGCAGGTAAATTCTGAGGAGCACACGGCAGGACGACCCGTTAAGTTTAGCAGTGGACAAGCCAGCGGTGTGGTGGACGGACCTAGAGGAATCTTGGCGCATACCTATGCCACGGATACTGAAGGGATGATTACTCAGGCAACTATCCTTACTCCCACTGCACAAAATGAGCCATGGCTTGCACAGTTATTAACCCAAGCCATTGCGCTTGACGGGGCACAAACCCAGGGGGCGCTGGAAGAATCTATTCGAGAAGCTGACCCCTGTCTGCCCCTCAGTTCCGCGCCCAGCGGTCAGATGGGGCTGAAAGTTGATAACGTTTAGAGGACGTGAGGGATTTTAGGGTTTAGAGAACTGGGAACTGTCTAGGGAAAGGAAGTAAGCCATGTGTGTGGGGGTTCCCTGCAAGATTCTATCGATAGAGCCGGGTCTAATGCCGATGGGACGAATCGATGTGGCGGGACAGGTTCAAGATGCCTGTATGGCATATGTTCCCGAAGCTAAGGTAGGGGACTATGTCCTGATTCAAAATGGTTTCGCAATGAATCTTTTAACCGCTGAGGAAGCCAAAGAATCGCTGGACACCTGGCGGGATTTGGGAATGATTTCTTAACCCAATTTCGGGTTTTTAGATTTAAAGTTACCGCGGTCACGATTAAGATGTCTGTTAGACTAAGTTCGAACTAGATAGATAATTAAAGGAGTCATTATGGCGTGTTTTATTGTTCCGACTGTGGAAGCAGCAGCGCTAACAGTTGCTAAGAAACATATCGCGAAGAAGGCAGAAGCTGGTGGCTCTACCGAAGGTGCTCAGCGTTCGCTAGATTTAGTTCGTAAGCTGACTTGGCTAACTAATCTTTTGTGGGGCGGAGCTGTACTGCTTGCTTTTGAGCATCTGTGGCACGGCGAAGTGATTCCTTTTTTCCCGTTCCTATCGGCACTGACAGAGCGTTCCACTACCCAACAGATGCTCTTTGAAATGGGCACTGTGGGGGTTGGCATGGCGCTATTGGTTACCGTAGTTTGGGGCGTAGGTCTAGCCTTGATTCGTGCTACCGAGCGCCGCAACCGGGTTGCAACTGAAGCAAACGCAGCTTAAAGGAGATTTCTCGTGACTTTACTAATAACTATTTTTGCGGCAATCATCGCAACCGCGTGTTGGTATGCTCGCGCCCCTAAATCAAAAATGCGTCTAGACCTGCTGTGTTGGATGTACTGGGGAGCATCCCTAATGTGGATGGTTGATTTACTTGCGGAATATCTCGAAGCCGGCACAGAAGTTTTCACTCCTGCCCCTCTCGATATGCTGCATGATTCCTATCTCGGGCTATCCGTAGTGGCACTGGGTGGCGTTATCTGGGTTGTCTACCTGATTGTGAAAGACCCCCGGGGAGTGCGCAGCCAAGTTCTTGCCCAGCAAGAATCGGCTATGCACAGCGATAGTGCCATAGAGGCGAAGGAATTAGCGGTTTCCCACTAACTGTTTTAGCAATTTTCCCAACAGGGATAGGGGAATACTTCCTAAATAGCTAAAGACTACATAACTGCGTGGGCAGATACTTGTTAAAAGTATCTGCCCGCGTTTAGTTATAACTGCTGTAGCTCATGAACGCGGGGGATGCCTGTTTCCTCCCACCCCTGATAATCTGGCTGAAAAGCTTGTATAGACATTCGCTTTGATTAGATAGCTAGTAGCGCGGGGAATAACTTTTACCTCCCGCCCAAGAATTCGGCAAACGTAGCGACGTTTTCCGAATTCTTATGCCCACCGCGCCCACTCGGATAAAAGTTATTCCCGGCGCCTTTATCTGGGTTCCTCATCGTCCCAGAGAGCGTTATTTGCGCTCGTTTAGCTATGCAGGGGAAACCGCAAGCAGACGAAAACCTTTTTTAGAAGCGAGGCGACGGGTAGGGAAGCCTTGCGTACACAGCCACTTTTGCATCGAATCTGCGCCCAGGTTCTTTCCCATCACCAAAATGGCTTCGGCGCCCGGTTTTAACAGTGGCAACCAGGTTAGCAGTAACTGTTGGAGGTGCTTTTTTCCAATCCTAACTGGGGGGTTTGACCAGATGAGGTCAAGTCCTCCGGCAGTTTTTACGGCTGTAAGAATCTTCTCGGGAGATTCCACCTGAACAGCTACTCCTGCCCGCCTAGCATTGGTTCGGGTAAGATCCCGGGCGCGCTCATTCACATCTACCGCCAAAACCTGTGCGGCGGGACTCAAAATCCCCAAGGAGATTGCCAGAGGTCCCCAGCCGCATCCTAAATCCAAAAAAGTCCCATTTTTAGGAGGTATAGGTGCGTTTGCCAATAAAATCTCGGTAGCTTTATCCAAGTGGCGGGACGAGAAAACCCCCGCCGCGCCCTCTAAAAGCAGTTCCCTACCCGCAAGCGATACTTTAATCCTATTGCGCTCACTCGGCGCAGCCACCTGTTTGTCCGTAAAATATTGTTCCATTACCTTAAGACTATTGGTTTTACGTAGATAATGTGTACACGCAATACTATCGGTCTTATGGTCTCACTGTTAAGCTAAGAAAAGAACTCAGATAAGACAATGAAAGCGGGAAAGGAAAACCGGGGAGAGCAGGGTGGAAACTGATATTAAGCAAATCGACACCGTGCTGAACCAATACATCACCGCTTATGCCCGTATTGACCCTTTCAAAGCTACCGAGTGGGGAATATCCGGCTACGATGCTATGCTCCCAGATTATTCACCTCCCGGTATCTCAGAACGCTACAACTTGCGTAAAGACACTTTGGCGCGCATAGCTAGGACACCAAAAGCTAGTCTCCGCGAGAAACAAGAGGCGCAAGGATTTACCCTTTATGCCCAAGCAGAACAAGAAAAGTTTGAAGCTGGTTTCCTAGAGTCCGAGATTAGTGGCACTAACTCGCCAATCCCGGTGATAGCAGAGGGTTTCAAACTCATGGACGTAACCACCGAGGTGGGAGTGGGGAATCTGACTAGGAGGTTTCTGGCGCTTCCCCAGGCGTTCACGGGATTAAAAACCACTATGCGCGAATCGAAGAATCGCGGATATGCTTTTCCCCAGGAAGTTTTGGAAAAGGTACTGGAACAAGCGTTGCTACTCGCTGACCCTGGTCATGATATTTATCAGGGAAAACGTAGCAAGATGGAACTGGCTCATCTTTCCCCAATGGGCAGGCGCGCTCTAGCACGCGCAAAAGCTACCGCGCAGGACGCATTCGCAGATATGGCTAGCTTCTTGAAACAAGAAATTATGTCAGCCTGCTCACCAATCGGTCCGGTAGATCCGCACTCCTATTTTATTTCCCTTAAAAGCGTAGGGGTGAGCGACCTTAACCCCAGTGAACTATATGCAGAGGCTAGTGCAGATTTAGTGCGTTTAGGTGCCCAACGTGACCAACTGTTAAGCAAATTGGGGGGAAATCGGGCGAATCGGCTATCTAGCCTAGAAATCTCTGACGGGTTCGAGGTATTGAACTGGGCGATAGAGGACGCGACCGATGCTTTTAGTCAGCAGGTTGATTCCCAGCTAGCGGCCTTAGCTAGCCCCGAGTACTTCCCCCTACGTTGGGAAAATGATCCGCATGGTGTCTTAATGCACCCGTACTATCCAACCGGGATTGGGTTGTCTCCCTCTTCGCGAGGCACGTCCCGCAAATGTGCGCTCACCCGTGCGCCTCATGCTGGTGTGGGCGGGGAAGATGTAACAGCTATTTGCGGTAACGCTTTCGATGCTTTCTGCGAAATTGATGATGCCTATTTTGTTCTGGCGGCTTTCGAGAAAGGAATCCCTGGAGCCCATCTGTATTCTCGGGTACGAGAAACCTATGGAAACAACCTGTTTACTCGGGTAGGAGCTAACCTGCCCGCCACAAACTTGGGTTGGAATCTTTTCGCCCTGGAAATGGCGCCAAAACTGTGGGAGATTCCCAGCGAAATTCAGCTGGAAATCATAGAACGTATTACTCGGTTCATAGCTTTAGCGTTAGCGGATTTACAGCTATATGGGCAGCAGGGGCAAGGAAAATCACTTTGGACACTTCCTAAAGCCATCGCCTACCTTAGAGAAAAACCCGGAGGACCGTGGAATCAGCAGCTACTGCGACAGCGTTACCTGGGGATTCCCGCCTTGAGCATAGCTCCCTGGTATGGCTGGCGAAGGTGGCACGAAACCTATAATCAGTTCCAAAGAGCCGGTGGGAAAGGTTTTGCTGATTTTATGCGAACTATTTCTCCAACAGGAGCAGTACATTTTGAGGTTATCCGCAAAGCAGTCACCATGAAAAAAGAGGGATAAGACGATTTTAAGGTGTGTGGCGTAAGCTATCTTGAAATATCTCATTAACAAAATAATCAGCTTGAACCGTAAATCCTAGACAGACGCAATAGTCTTAGGTACTGCACCAGCTTGATAGTAGGGCATAAAATAGCAGATAGCAGTAATAACTAAGTATCATTAGGTTAATAATTTTGGTGTTTTGAAAGGTAAGAAATGAATATCCGCTCTCGGTTTATCTCTTTAGTAACTCTGCTATCAGCAGTTATCGCTATGGGGGGATTAAGCGCTTGTAGCTCCAATAATGCCGAAGAAAACGCAGTAAACCGGGTAACCATTAACGGGGAAGAACCTGCTCGCGGACTTATCCCCGCTGCCGCTGATGATGATGCCGGTATCAAAGTTATTGATTTGCTCTTTGCCGGTCTAGTTACCTACGACGAGCAGGGAAAAGTGGTAAATGATGTGGCGCGCGAGATTACAGATTCTCCTGACCATAAAACCTGGACAATCCAGATGAATACTGACCGCAAGTTTTCTAATGGTACTCCGGTGCTAGCTAAAAACTATGTGCGCGCCTGGAAAGCCTCTGCTGCGCAAAAACTGGGAGCCACCACCGCCTTTGAAGCAATTGAGGGAGCAGAGGAGGACGGTACCGGGAATCTGAGCGGGGTAATGGCCAACGATGATTACAAAATAACTATCAAATTGAAGCGAGCGGTAGCTGACTTTTCTAACCGTTTAGGAATCAACGGCTTTTATCCGCTCCCAGATTCAGCTTTTGATGACCAAGGAAAGATAAAGAAAGAGTTTGGGCAAAAACCAGTGGGGAATGGTCCGTACACTTTGGCTAAATGGGAGTCTTCCAGTCGAATACTACTAGATAAGTCCACCAGTTATCGCGGCCCGCGCCAAGCGGTAAATGACGGACTGGAACTAAAGATTTATGCAGATATTTCCGCTGCTTACCAAGATCTTCTTTCTGGAAATCTTGATGTGTTAGATCAGATTCCCGACGGAGAACTTCCCAACGTAAAAAAAGATTTAGGAAACCGAACTACTAACGCGGTTCAAGCCGGGATGCAGACTCTCGATATTGATTATCAGACGAAACATTTTTCTGGGGAAGAGGGAAAACTGCGGCGTCAAGCAATTTCGCAAGCAATTAACCGTGAACAAATAATAAAAAGCATTTTTTATGGCACTCGTAAGGCAGCCAGCGATTTTTTGCCACCACAAATTCTCGGACACATAGACAGTGGCGAGGCTACTAAGGTTTTGCAATATAACGAAGCTGCCGCGAAAAAAGCTTGGGAAGCCGCTGATGCAATCAGCCCTTGGCAAGGGGAGCTTAAAATCACCTACAATTCAAACCAATCTAACCAGCCCTGGGTGGATGCAGTTTGTAACCAGTTGTCGAATGCCCTGGGGATTAAAGCAGTCGGCGATCCTCAGCCGGATTTCAAGACCCTATTAGAAATGATGGATCAACATTCCTTTACCGGTCCCTTCCGGATGGGCTGGTCAATGGGGTATCCTTCCCCAAATAATCTCTTGGCAGGGCGCTATGTAAAGGGCGGTAATGGTAACAAAATGGGATATGACAATCCCGCGTATGCCGAACTTTTGACGAGGGCGCAGGCGGCAGATACAGCTAAAGAGGCTGGAAAACTCTATCAACAGGCACAAACTCTGCTGCTAGCGGATCTGCCTTCCATACCGCTATGGTCTCCCAGCTCAAACATCGGATTTAGTCAGAATGTGGGCAACGTGACCTCTGATTGGAAAGGTGCGGTAGCTTTCCATAAGGTTACTAAGAATTAATTCAATCGGAGGAAAACAGTGGCCACTAATGAAATCCCTGATAGTAGTAACGCTAATTCAGGTGCTTCCACTGCGCAGCTGCAACGGAAATTAAAAGCGCGGCATCTAAATATGATTGCCATCGGCGGCGCCATCGGTACCGGGCTATTTGTAGCTTCCGGAGGAACCATTACCGGGGCAGGACCTGGGGGTGCATTAGTTGCCTATGGGGCAATTGGGGTAATGGTTTTCTTCTTGATGCAATCGCTCGGGGAAATGGCTACCTATTGTCCCACTTCAGGCGCTTTCGAGGTTTTCGCTACCCGTTATGTCTCCAAGTCTTTTGGTTTTGCCCAGGGGTGGAACTATTGGTATAACTGGGCGATTACTGTAGCTGCCGAGTTGGTAGCAGCGACTATCGTCATGCAGTACTGGTTTCCGGAATCAGTGGTGCCTGCTTGGGTGTGGTCATTAGTATTCTTACTTATTTTGTTTGTGCTCAATGCCTTTACCGTGCGGGGATTTGGGGAATCAGAGTTCTGGTTTGCCTCTATCAAAGTAGTAACGGTGATTGTATTTTTGGCTCTAGGTCTCTTGATGGTTTTGGGTATTCTCGGTGGTAAATCCCCTGGATTCACTAACTTTACGACCGGGGATGCTCCTTTCGTCCACGGTTTTTGGGGAATCATGGGGGTGTTCATGATTGCCGGTTTCTCTTTCCAAGGCACCGAAATGATTGGGATTGCTGCGGGTGAAACTGAAGATCCGGAAAAGAATGTTCCCCGGGCAACTCGCGCAGTGTTCATGCGGATTTTATTGTTCTATATCGGAGCCATCGCGGTGATTGCTTTTCTGATTCCCTACACCGATCCCGCCCTCTTGCAGGGAGCCAACGCCGATTCTGACACAGCCCAAGGCTTTACCGAGGCGGTAACGAAGTCTCCATTTACGTTACTGTTTGAACGTGCGGGAATAGCAATTGCAGCGGGGGTTATGAATGCGGTAATCCTGACTTCAATTCTTTCTGCCGGTAACTCTGGGATGTATGTCGCTACGCGGATGCTCTATTCTTTGGCTAAAGAAAAGAAAGCACCGGCGATTTTTGCTCGGCTAACGGGGCATGGGGTGCCGATCATGGCTTTGATCGCAACCACCTTGGTGGGGGCACTTTGTTTTGCAACTTCGAGGGTGGGCACTGGTCAGGTATATGTTTGGCTGGTTAATGCTTCCGGATTGGCTGGGTTTATCACTTGGATGGGGATTGCTTGGTCTCATTATTGTTTCCGGCGTGCCTATAAAGCTCAAGGTAAGGACGTGGCAGATTTGCCCTATAAGGCGCTTTTCTATCCGGCAGGTCCGATTATCGCTTTGATTATGTGTGCGGTGGTAGTAGTAGGGCAATCCTTAGATGTGATTACCGGCGAGTTCTCGATTATGAACTTCCTGGCTAGCTATATTGGCTTGCTTTTCTTCTTGGCTCTGTGGGGCGGTCACAAGTTAGTTACCCGTTCCCGGGCGGTTAATCCCCGTGAGGCTAATTTGTCCCGTCATGTCTAGTTCGCGAGATTTAGATTTTTGGCTATTTAAAGGACGTTTATGGATTTTATCTGGCAGGTAAACATTTCATAATCCGGTTTAGGAAGTAAATGCGGCATTATGCAAATCTGTCTTAAGGAATCCTTGAAAATTTATTAAAAATAATTGAAGTGCTATATTGAGCTGTAATCGTGAGAGCGATTTTCGCTGATTAGTCAGCTTAAAAAATGCAAACAACACTCTTGGAGGCAATAGTGAAACGACGGGGCGCATTAGCCCTTGCTTCTGCTGTTACTCTTTCCCTGGCTCTGGCCGGTTGTGGAAGCAGCAACGGCGGCTCAGCCGCAAAAGCAGATGACAAAGGAATTATCACTGTAAACACTGTAGAACCTCAGAACCCTCTGATTCCTACCTCAACCAATGAGACCGGTGGCGGTCGCGTCCTTGACGCTCTTTTCTCTGGACTGGTTTACTACGAGCCCAAGACCGGAGAAGCAAAGAATGAACTCGCCGAATCGGTTGAGTCGAGCGATCAGGTAGTTTGGACCGTTAAGCTAAAGAAAGATGCCAAGTTCTCTGATGGTTCCCCGATTAAGGCTGACAACTACATCAAAGCTTGGAACTATGGGGCCAACCCCAAGAACGCTCAGTTGGCCTCTTCTTTCTTCGAGGTCATTAAAGGCTTTACTGCCGGTCCTACAAAAGCAGGTGCGCAGGCACCCGATGTACCGGAGCTGTCGGGGCTAAAGAAGATTGATGACTATACTTTCCAAATTACTTTGAACCAGCCGACTTCGGACTTTGCGCTGCGCCTGGGATACTCCGCTTATGCGCCTCTTCCGGATGTGGCGTTCAAGGATATGAAAGCGTTCGGAGATAACCCAACCGTTACTTCCGGTCCTTACACCCTTAAAGATAAAGGCTGGAAGCACAAGGAATCCATCGAACTGGTAAAGAACGAAAACTATTCTGGTCCGCGCCAGGCAAAGAATGGCGGGCTTACTTTCAAGATTTATCTGAAGTCTGATGCTGCCTATGCCGATGTGCAATCTGGTCAGCTGGACGTGCTTGATGATTTACCTGCCGCTGCCTTCAGCACTTTCAAATCTGATTTCCCGGAATCTAACGCTAATCAGCCAGTAGCTATTTTCCAGTCTTTCACCATTCCCGATCGGATAAAGCACTTCGGAATGGACGAGGAAGGTCGTCTGCGTCGTCAAGCTATCGCTTACGCAATCGATCGCGAGACTATCTGCAAGACCATCTTCCAAGACACCAGGGTACCGGCCAAAGACTTCACCTCTCCGTCTATGCCTAACTATGAAAAGGTAATGAAACAGACCAAGGGAGGCGAAGTCCTAAAGTTCGATAAAGCCAAGGCAAAAGAACTGTGGGCAAAAGCCGATGCCATCTCTAAGTATGACGACACCTTTACCATTGGTTACAACTCCGATTCTTCCCACAAAGATTGGGTAGACGCAGTCGCTAACCAGCTAAAGAATAACCTGGGCATTAAAGCCGAAGGGGAAGCGTTCCCTGATTTCAAAGGCTTGCGCGATGCCATCACCAAGCAAACCATTAAAGGTGCATTCCGTTCTGGTTGGCAGGCAGATTACCCCGGTATGAGTAACTTCTTGGAACCGCTCTACTCCAAGAACGGAAACTCTAACGACGGTAAATACAATAACGAGCAGTTCAACAAACTGATGATTGATATTGCGAAACTTCCGGTGGGAGATGAGCAAGACATGAAGTTTGCTGAAGCTCAAAGTATTTTGTTTACCGATCTCCCGGCTATCCCGCTGTGGAACTCCAACGTAGTAGGGGTGTGGAACAAAGACAACGTTTCCAATGTTGCCTTCAACTGGAAGAGTGAGCCGGTTTACTACGAGATTACCAAGAACGCTAAGTAGTCTTTAGTTCTAGTCGAACTGGCTACTGTAGCAGCAAATAATCCTCTGGGGGCGGTGATTTCTTATCGCCGCCCCCAGATTTATTTTTTCCTCAATCAAATATCACGATAGAGTAAAAGGCAGCTTATTAATAAGGAGATACCTATGCTCAGATACATAGGGCGTCGTCTACTTCAGATGATCCCGGTATTCTTTGGGGCAACGTTCCTGATATTCGCCATGGTCTATGCCATGCCGGGCGATCCGGTACAGGCACTAGGCGGCGACAAAGGACTTCCGCCCTCGGTCGCTGCTCAGATTAGGGCAGAGTACAACCTGGATAAGCCGCTTTGGATGCAGTATTTGCTCTATCTAAAGGGGATATTGACTTTAGACTTTGGAAAGACATTCTCCGGACTGGAAGTAACAGACGTGATGGCTGGCGCTTTCCCGGTAACGATTCAGTTAGCTTTCATGGCTATCTTCTTTGAAGCAGTTATCGGTATCGTGTTCGGCTTTCTCGCCGGTCGCAAAAAAGGGAAAATCTTCGATTCTACTGTGCTAGTGCTTTCTCTGGTAGTAATCGCCGTTCCCACCTTTGTTATCGGTTTTCTGTTTCAATTCCTCTTTGGGGTAAAACTGGGTTGGCTACCCACCACAGTTGGCAGTAACGTTAGCTTCCAGTCTTTATTGATGCCCGCGATAGTGCTGGGCGCGGTTTCTTGTGCCTACGTTATTCGCTTAACGCGTCAAGAAGTATCCGAAAACCTCACGGCGGATTATGTTCGTACTGCTCGAGCTAAAGGTATTCCCGAAAGCAGGGTTATGACCCATCACGTGCTGCGCAACTCCCTGATTCCGGTAGCCACTTTCCTAGGTGGAGACCTGGGGGGTCTTATGACTGGAGCAATCGTCACCGAGGGCATCTTCGCTATTAACGGAGTTGGAGGCACACTTTACCAAGCAATTTTACGTGGTGAGGCTGCCACCGTAGTTTCTATCACCACCGTTCTGGTTCTGGTCTATATTGTGGCTAATCTGCTCGTAGACCTGTTATACGCTGTACTAGATCCGAGGATTCGCTATGAGTAACCAAAAACTTCCCGGACAAGAACATTACGTAAATAAAGTTGATGAAACCGGTCTGGGCGCTGTAGATGCAGTAGCTGATGAATCAGCTCCCTCCTCGGTATGGGGAGAAGCCTGGAAACAGCTGCGAAAGCGACCACTATTTTGGGTTGCAGCTACCATCATCGTGATTGCGGTGCTAATGGCACTTGTACCCCAGCTATTCACCTCTCAAGATCCCGCGTATTGCACCTTAGAGAATTCCATTAAAGGGCCGACCAAGGGGCATATTTTCGGGTTTGATAAGCAAGGCTGCGACCTTTATTCCCGAATTATCTACGGAGCACGTGCCTCAATCGCGGTTGGGATTTTCTCTACCCTGACTGCTACGGTAATCGGGGTAATATTTGGGTCACTGGCCGGGTATTTCGGCGGTATTCTAGATGCCATCCTCTCCCGAATTGTAGATATCTTCTTTGCTATCCCCATGGTTTTAGCTGCCATCGTGATTATGCAGATGTTCAAGGAACATCGTTCCATCTGGATGGTAGTGATTGTTTTAGGAATCTTCGGGTGGACACAAATTGCACGTATTAGTCGCGGAGCGGTGTTGTCTATCAAGAATGAAGAATACGTAACCGCGGCTCGTACTCTAGGGGTTTCGGATATAAAGATTCTGCTTCGGCATATTTTGCCTAATGCGGCGGCACCGGTGATTGTTTACGCTACCGTGGCGCTGGGCACCTTTATCGTGGCGGAAGCAACGCTATCCTTTATGGGGATTGGTCTACCGTCCTCCATCGTTTCTTGGGGCGGAGATATTTCGACTGCTCAGGCGCAACTGCGGGTAGCTCCGATGGTGCTGTTCTTACCATCGATTGCCCTGGCAATGACTGTTTTGAGCTTCATTATGATGGGCGACGTGGTACGCGACGCGCTCGATCCGAACCAGAGGAAACAATAATATGACCGAGCCAAAGATTGATACTATGCCTAAAGACGCGGGTGATGAAATGTATAGGAATACTGCCGCTGCGCCCTCACCCCTGTTGGAAGTAAAAGATTTAGAGGTTACTTTCCGTTCCACTACCGGGGTAGTCCCGGCGGTGCGCAAAGCAAATTTGACGCTTTACCGGGGACAAACCGTTGCGATTGTAGGCGAATCAGGGTCAGGGAAATCAACCCTAGCGGCTGCCATTATTGGACTGCTACCGGGGACGGGGAGAGTCTCTGGCGGTTCCATAAAGTTTGATGGGCGGGAGCTAACTACCCTGACTGCCAAGGAAATGCAGCAGGTACGCGGGGCTCAAATTGGAATGGTTCCGCAAGACCCGATGTCAAACCTTAACCCGGTTTGGAAAATAGGCTCTCAAGTTGAAGAAGCTCTAAAGTTTAACGAGGCTACTAAAGATAAAGATATTCATGAACAGGCGATGCAGGCATTAAAAGATGCCGGGCTCCCAGATGCTGAGGCTCGTTCAAAGCAATATCCTCACGAGTTTTCGGGTGGTATGCGTCAGCGAGCCTTAATCGCGATTGGTTTGGCAGCTGCCCCCCAACTGTTGATTGCCGATGAGCCTACCAGTGCGCTGGACGTAACCGTGCAACGGAAAATCCTCGATCACCTGGAAAAGGAAATCAAACAACTCGGTACGGCGCTCCTCTTTATTACCCACGATTTGGGACTGGCGGCAGAACGGGCCTCTCACCTGGTAGTAATGCACCGTGGACGGGTAGTTGAATCTGGACCTGCTCGCGATATTCTAAACGATCCGCGGCATCCTTATACTCGCCGCCTGGTTGATGCTGCGCCCTCGCTAGCTTCAAAGCGAATCGAGATTGACTATTCCCCCGAAGAGGGCGAGGCTCAAGCCGGAACTATTGACTCGCGTACCAGCGCGGATGTTACAGTTGCGGTAGCGGCTAAAAAAGGCTCAGACCAGGTGGTTATGGGAACCAATGTGCGCGGAGAACCCCTAGCTAAACATTTAGGCGACGAAGTTATCCGGGTAGATCATCTAGTTAAAGAGTTCGAGATTCGCGGTCAGAAAGGCAAGAAAAAGAACTTTCGCGCTGTCGATGATGTTTCTTTCAAAGTTAGACGTGGCTCTACCTTAGCCTTGGTGGGAGAATCCGGTTCGGGTAAATCCACTGTTGCCAACATGATTTTGAATCTGCTTGACCCTACTAGCGGTAAAGTCTTTTATGAAGGCATCGACCTTTCAACTTTGAACAAAAAGCAGCTTTTCGCGCTATGTCGCAAAATGCAAGTAGTTTTCCAAAATCCCTATGGCTCTTTAGACCCCATGTTTTCGGTTTACCGTTGCATTGAGGAACCCTTGAGGATTCACAAAATTGGTAACCGCAAATCTTGGGAAGAACGAGTAGCAAAACTACTTGATATGGTAGCGTTGCCGCGCAGCGCTATGCGGCGCTTCCCGAATGAGCTTTCGGGGGGACAACGGCAAAGAGTAGCGATTGCTCGCGCTCTGGCGCTGCGTCCGGAACTGGTGGTACTTGACGAGGCAGTATCGGCTTTGGACGTTCTGGTTCAAGACCAAATCTTGCATTTGCTAAATGAGCTGCAAGGTAGACTGGGGCTGACCTATCTGTTCATTACCCACGACCTGGCAGTAGTTCGTGAAAACGCTGATGATATCGCGGTAATGGAGCATGGCAAGCTGGTCGAATACGGCAGTGCTGACGAGATTTTCGCGAATCCCAAAATGGATTACACCCGCGAACTTATCGAAGCAGTACCCGGCGGGGATTTACTCAAAGCTCGTACCGGTTACCAGGTGGGCTAACTGGGGATATTTTTCCGATTGGTGCGTAAAATAATCTTTTACCCACCCGCCAGGCTTTGGTAAACCTCTAGTCTATTTGGGGACTATTTCCACTCTCGTGTTGCCTACTGAGATAGAAAGGTAGCTACGCAAGCTAGGACTAGCCTATTTGCTAAACTCTACTTGGTTTATTTGTCCCCAGGATAGGAAGATTTCAAATGAAGCTAAAGAAAACGCTGCTTGCCATCACCTCGCTAGCTTTGGTCTGTGGTCTAGCCGCTTGCTCCGGAAACGGTAAAGCGTCCTCGCAAACTAAGGCTAAGGGCGACGAGTTTACCGTTGGTTTTGACGCAAACTTTCCTCCCTATGGCTATAAAGAGGGCGGGGAATACGTGGGCTTCGATTTGGATTTAGCCGCCGAAGTCGCCAAACGTAACGGCTGGAAACTGCAAAAACGTCCTATTGATTGGGACTCCAAAGATATGGAACTTAAATCCGGCACTATCGACTGCATCTGGAATGGGTTCACCATGAACGGGCGCGAGGATAACTATACGTTTTCCAAGCCGTATGTAGATAACTCGATAGTATTCGTTACCAAAACCAATTCGGCTATTAAAACGACAGCCGATTTGAAAGGTAAAACTGTTTTAGTCCAGGCAGATTCTTCCGGTCTAACCGCTTTGCAAGATGAGAAGAATAAAGATTTGGTAGCTAGCTTCAAAGAAATGACCCAAGTTCCCGACTATAACAATGCTTTTATGACCCTCCAGGCAGGGGCAGCAGATGCGGTAGCAGTCGATATTGGGGTGGCGCAGTACCAATTGGAACAGCGCGGAAAGGATAAGTTCCAGATTATGAATCCGCCTTTCCACACCGAGCAATATGCGATTGGTTTTAAGCAAGGTAACCAGGCGCTACGCGATCAGGTACAAACAACCTTGGACGAAATGAAGAAAGATGGCACTTTCTTGAACATTGCGAAAAAGTACCAGCTGGAAAAGTCGGTAATCGCTGATTAATTTTAAGGGGGCTTAGCGTCGCGTTGTTCAGACGCCGCTAAAAGCTGTGATTATTCAATGTCTGCCTTATAGGTTCTTCAAAAGCGCGAACGCTAGCTAGGGGAGTTATATGGATTTGTCGTTTTTACCGGAACTTGCCGGTGGTATGGTACAAACTTTCATCATTTTCGCACTCACCCTGTTACTCTCCCTACCTTTAGGTTTGGCGGTCTATGGCGGCAGAGTCAGCCGGTTTAAGCCTCTGGCTTGGTTTATCCAGTTCTATATCTCGGTGATGCGCGGCACCCCCTTAATGCTGCAGCTATTGGTGGTCTATTTTGGTCCTTTTTTCCTATTTGGGGTGCAAATCGGTTCTACTTATCGCTTTAGTGCGGTGATTATTGCGTTTGCGATTAACTATGCGGCATATTTTGCGGAAATCTATCGGGGAGGTTTTCAAGCAATTCCGCTGGGTCAATCTGAGGCTGCTTTTGTCCTGGGGTATTCTCCGGCGCGCACTTTCTTGACTATCAAATTGCCGCAAATGTTCCGCACGGTCTTACCTTCGATTACTAATGAGGTAATCACCCTGGTAAAAGATACGTCGCTCGCTTTTGCGATTGCCTACGCGGAGATGTTTACAATTGCGAAACAGCAGGCTGCAGCCAGCGCTTCGATGCTTCCCTTTGTGGCGGCCGGTATTTTCTACTGGGTGTTTAACCTGGTGGTAGCGGTAGTGATGGAGCGGATTGAGAAACGTGTGGGTAGTTATCAGATTAGGTGAGTGATATGGAAGCGCTAAGCATTAAAGGAATGGAAAAGAGTTTTGGGACTAATCAGGTTCTAAAAGGCGTGTCCTTGAGCGTAGATACCGGTGAAGTTTTGGCGATTCTAGGTCCTTCAGGTTCTGGAAAATCTACGCTTTTGCGCTGCTGTACTTTCCTAGAACAAATGGACAGCGGAGAGATTCGTTACTTTGGGAAACAAGCCTTAAAGAAAGAGGACGGAGTTAAGGTTTCTAGCGCCGACGAACGGGAGTTTCGCCGCGATTTTGGGCTAGTGTTCCAAGACTTTAATCTGTTTCCTCATTGGACAGTGCTCAGAAATCTTACTGACGCTCCGATAAAGGTACAAAAACGCGACCCGGTTAAGGTCAATGCACAGGCTAAACAGCTACTAGAACGCATGAACCTGGCGGATAAGGCACTAGCTTATCCCGGTGAGTTATCTGGAGGGCAGCAGCAAAGGGTGGCAATCGCCCGGGCGCTGGCTCTAAAACCAAAGATGCTCTATTTTGATGAACCTACTTCGGCCTTAGATCCGGAACTAACTGGGGAAATCCTACAGATTATTCGCTCTTTGGCAGCAGAAGAGATGACGATGGTAATTGTGACCCACGAAATGGAGTTTGCCGCCGAGGTCGCTGATCGCGCCCTCTTTATTGATAACGGAGTGGTACTGGAATCCGGAGACGCTAAACAGTTAATCCATAATCCTTCCCAGGAGCGTACCCGCCAGTTCCTCAATAAACTACGGGGGCAAAACTAACAGCTTAAAAGCTGCTAGTTTTGCCGTTTACCGCTTTAGCCTGCTTGCACTCGCGTCATCCAGGCTTCAACATCTTCGATAGTGCGGGGAATATCTTCCGACAAGCGGCGTACGCTGCCGTCCTTTTCTACCAGCACATCGTCCTCAATCCTGACCCCGATACCTCGTAGTTCCTCAGGTAGAAGCTCATCGTCCTGATGAAAATAGAGTCCCGGTTCAATCGTAAAACACATTCCTGGCTCTAAGGGAGCATCCATATACATATCTCGCGCTGCCTGCGCACAGTCATGGACATCTAAACCTAAATGGTGAGAAACCCCGTGTGGCATCCAACGGCGGTATTCCCCGCCGTCCTCAGATAAGGTTTGTTCCGCCGAAACCGGCAGCAGCCCCCAGGAATCCAAATGTTTAACCAAAGTAGCTACCGCTGCATCATGTACATCTTTAAAACGGCACCCCGGTTTATTAGCTTGCGCTAGACCAGCTTCACAGGCATCAAGTACCGCGTTATAGACCTTGGCCTGTACCGGGGTGAACTTGCCATTTACCGGCAGAGTGCGGGTAATATCCGCAGTATAGAGCGAGTCGGCTTCCACTCCGGCATCAATAAGAATCAAATCGCCCTCGCGAACCTGACCATCGTTATCAATCCAATGCAAGGTATTAGCATGATTTCCTGAAGCAGCAATAGTGTCGTAACCTAGACCGTTGCCTTCTTCGCGCGCCCTAGCCCCAAACGCCCCCTCAATAACGCGTTCCCCGCGTCGGTGACCGGTGGCTCGAGGTAAGACGCGAATCATGTCTTCAAAGCCTCGCTTAGTGATAGCTACGGCCTGTTGAAGTTCCTTTATCTCGGCGTCATCTTTTTGTAACCGTAAGACTGATGCGGCTTCTTCTAATTTCTCGTCAATAGCTTTGGCGTCCTCACCGGTCACTAACCCCGCTTCTTGGCGCACTTTTTCTACCGCCGCTTGCACGCAACTATCAACATTTCTAATTACTCGCAGTTGCACTAGACCAGCATCTTTAGCTAATTGATCGGGCAAAGTATCTAGAGGACGCGCCTGCAGCCCGGTAACTGCCTCCATCTGGGTAAGGGTCATACGCGGTCCTACCCAAAACTCACCATAAGTGGAGTCGGAATAGAATTCTTCGCTGCTACGCGGAGCTTGGGGGCGGAAAAATATGATGCCCCGGTGGGTAAAGGACTGCGTATCCGCGGGGGAATTATCTAAGGGCGTTCCCTCTTTATCGGTTAGGGGTTCCAAAACCAGGGCGGCGTCAGGCTCTAGTTCCCCGCCTAGCCCGGTCAGGTGCGCAAATGCCGAGTGAGCTCGGAAACGGTAATCGCAATCATTAGAACGAACCTTGTAATTTCCGGCAGGAATCACTAGGCGTTCCCCGCGAAAGTGTGCTCCCAGTTTTTGGTAACGCTGAGGTAAATACTCTTTTGCAGGGCTAGGGGTAGGGGGTGGGTCTTTGCGTTCCCCCCAGCCGCTGCCAATGAACTCTCGAAACGCCAGACTGTTAATTCGCCTAGAGCGGTTATTTACCCGGTCTTTTAAGGGCTGAGTTTCCTGTGCCTTCACATTTTTATCCATGCTTCCATCATGCCACGGGTATCCTATTATGGTTCTATGTCCTTTAGGCGTATCGACCTTCATGTTCATTCTTCCTGTTCAGATGGGACAGATTCTCCTGCTCAAGTGATGCGTCTTGCCGCTAAAGCCGGATTGGATGCGATAGCGCTAACCGATCATGACACTTTCAAAGGAATAAAACCAGCCAGTGAACTGGTTACCGAATGCGGGGTTGCTCTGATGCCAGGGGTAGAGATTTCCACTGCCTACCAGGGGATAACTGCGCATCTGCTAGCCTATCTTCCCGACCCGAACAGCAAAGTTTTATCTACTCAATTTGAAAAAACGCTATTTGCCCGCCAGCAGCGAATGCGGGAAATGGTGCAGCGCTTATCCCGCGATTTCGATATTTCTTATGCACAAGTCCTCCAGCAAGCTGGTTCCAGCCCAATTGGTCGTCCTCATCTGGCTGACGCGCTAGTAAAAGGCGGGTATTTTCCGAATCGTAGCGCTGCCTTCGAGCAGGTGCTGGCTACTTCCAGTAAATACTATGTCCACTACCAGGCTTTAGATACTGTTGCTGCGGTGCGCCTGGTTAGGGAAGCGAAAGGGGTTGCGGTGCTGGCTCATCCTAGAGCTGCTAAAAGGCAGCGCCGCTTCCTATCAATAGCGACTATTGGGGAACTGAAAGAAGTTGGATTGTTTGGCCTTGAAGCATTTCATCCGGAACAAAATCCGCAAGAACAGGCGCAAATAAGGGAAATAGGGAGAAAGCTGGGGCTCAAACTTACTGGTTCTTCAGATTTTCACGGTTACGGTAAGACCAATAGCTTAGGTCAATGTTTAACTGACCCCGAGGTATTTAGCGAGATATGCTCCCTCGGCGGGGGAGAAATTGTGCGTCCTTAAACGGGAGCTTTATCTTTATGTCTCTCTTTGGGTAGTAACTTTCGGTTTTATTGCTAGAGGGCGTCCTAAGACTAGAGTAGAAGCTATGACTGTAACCTTTCGAGATTTTCGTCCTCTCCAAATAGCGCCGGTTTCCCTCTCTAAGATTGTGGAGGGTTTTACCTCCCATATCGAGCCAGCCTGGGAGCATATTCAGGTGCGCGGGGTTTCGATGGCTTCTGATGAGATTTTAGCGGGGGAAGCATTTATTGCCTTGAAAGGAGCGAATGTTCATGCCGCGAAGTTTTCTGCTGAGGTCGAACAGCTCGGGGCAGTAGCGATAATTACCGACACTGAGGGCGCCGATTTGGCTCGTTCCCAAGAGGTGAAAATACCGGTGGTAGAGGTAGAAAATCCCCGCGCTGCTGCTTCGGTGATGGCGATTAGAGCTTTCGATAATCCAGCAGGGAAAATGAAAACTGTGGCGGTTACCGGTACTAATGGGAAAACTACCACCTGTTTTGCGGTTAAAGCTGCTTTTGAAGCTGCCGGTTTGCCCACCATGATTCTTTCAACTGCCGAAACCCGGGTGGGTGATTTGCGGATTCAGTCCGCGCGCACCACTTTTGAAGGGCCAATGTTGCAGCGAATCCTAGCCTATGGAGTGGAGCAGGGTATGAAAGCCGCGGTAGTGGAGGTTTCGGCACATGCCTTCGCCCTAGGCAGGATTTCGGGTATGAAATTTGATGCCACTGCTTTTACTAATCTGCAACATGATCATCTGGACTATTTTCATACTATGGAGAATTATCTGGCTGCCAAAGCCCGGTTATGCTCCAAAGAGTTTACTGACTACGCGGTTATTTGCGTTGATGACCAGTGGGGCGAGAAACTAGCTGAAAGTTCTAACACTAACCGACTTACGATATCGGCCTATAATCCTGCTAGTAAAGCAGACTGGGTGGTTACCAGCATTGTTAATAATGTCGCCCATGCGGCTTGCGATTTTACTTTGTCGGAAAAAAATGATGCCCGGGCGGGGCGAAGCGAAGAGATAAGGGTAGCCTTGCCGGGGGAAGTAAATGTTCAAGATGCGGCGATAGCTTATTTGATGGTTACCGGAATTGGGATTAGCTCCCAGGCAGCGAAAGCAGGGCTGGCTAAACTGGCAGTTCCGGGGCGTTTAGAAATCGTAGGGCGACGGGGTGAGGGAACCCCCTTGGTAGTAAATGATTATGCCCATACTGCCGAGGCCCTAGCGTCTATTTTGAAAACTATGCGCGAGTTTACTCCCGGAAAACTGCATTTGGTGTTCGGTACCGATGGGGATAGGGACGCAACTAAACGGGTGCCGCTAGCAAGAATGGCTGCTAAATATGCGGATTGGTTGTGGGTGACCGATGAAAATCCGCGTACCGAAGATGCGCAGTCGATTCGTAATCAGCTACTCGCTGGGATTAAAGAAGAACGTCCCGAAATGGAAGATGTTTGCGAAATTACTACCTGTCGGCGCGACGCTGTTCGTAAAGCGATTTTAGCGGCTGCTAAGGACGACACGGTAATAATCACCGGTAAGGGCGCGGAGCCCTATCAAGAAATTGAAGGGGTTTTCCACGCCTTTAATGACACCCCGGTGGCTCAGGATTGCCTGGTAGCCTATCGTAATCGCGCCCATATTGAGGCTTAATCCGAGTTATTGAGTTTCCCCTGTGGGGGGCGGGGTAGATTTAATAAAAAATCCTGCAGCCGGGAGGTTGCAGGATTTTCTTTAGTAGCGGGGGCTGGATTTGAACCAACGACCTCCGGGTTATGAGCCCGGCGAGCTACCGAACTGCTCCACCCCGCGGCGGCTTGTCTATGTTAAGCAGGAGCGAGGGGTAAACGCAAAAAAATTCGCTGTCGAAGAGGTCACGTTTCCAGAAATGTGATTATCTATTGAGGTGAAAGCGGTAAGGGTCTTACTTAAGTACAACTAGAGGGAGCGTAGTACGGTAACTACTTTTCCTAAGATAGTTGCGTTGTCCCCGTTAATCGGTTCAAAAGCGGGATTGTGGGGCAGTAGCCAGATGTGTCCGTCCCGGCGCGCAAGGGTCTTCACTGTGGCTTCTCCATCAATCATGGCAGCTACGATTTCCCCCCATTCGGCAACATTTTGGCGGCGTACCACCACACAGTCGCCATCACAGATGGCTGCCTCAATCATCGATTCGCCATGTACTTTTAACATAAACAGCTCACCCTCACCGGTGAGACGAGTGGGGAGGGTAAATACGTCCTCGACGTGTTGCTCGGCATCGATTGGGACACCGGCAGCTATTTGACCTACCAGGGGGATAGCGTGATGGTTAAGCGGGACTATGTTGTCATGGTCGTTGGGGGAAGAGGTAGGTGGGTTTGAACTGACAGGCAGTGAAGTGAACTGGGGATTAATTTCAAGAGCTCGACTGCGTCCATCGGCTCGAACTAAGAAACCTTGACTTACCAGACTGTCTAAGTGGTGTTTGACTGTAGAGGAAGATGATAGCCCTACCTCGGCGGCTATTTCCCGAACTGATGGAGGGTATCCATGGACGCGGATTCCAGTGCAAACTGCCTCAAAAATGGCGCGCGGACGCGGACGTAAATCCGCAAGGTCAAGGTGCTGACTTTGTGGTTTTGCCATAGTTTCCTCCTGATTGTTATCCCCATGATAAGAAATTGTGACCCAATATGCAAACATTTGTTCGATAAATAAATGATTTTGGCTTGATTTTACTCACCCTTAGCGCTATTCTATCAAACAGATGTTCGACGAACGTTTGTTCGAGAAAGGGGTAGTTATGTCTGCGCAACTTTCATTTGATTTGGAAGAACTGACCCATCAGCGGGTAGTGGGTTTAGGGGACTACCAGATGGCAAAGCGTCAGATTGCTACCGTAAAACGTCCTCGTCTGCAATTGGTGGATGCCACCTATATTGAACGTGCACGGGCAAAGTCTCGTCATCCTGCGGGGTCGAAACTGCCCTGCCCGAAAGCCGTCGGTAGGGAGAACCGTACGGATGGGGCAGGGGCAGCTTTCGACTCACTTCCAGCTTGGGTGCACCGCGGTGATAGTGCTTCTTCTTTACGTTTAAGTTCTTCGGCGAAACTTCCTTCAGCTGGCAACTTTAAGTCTCCGGTCTTGGTTGATAGCTCGGACAGTGCGCCGCTATCCTCCACCGTGAAGAATCACCAAGACAACTTGAGGGGTGACGTGCCGGGCATTCTATCGGCAGCTGGGCAACTAACGGCGCGCCCTACAAAACTGTCCTCCAGGGAAAGGGGGACTAATAATCCAATAAAACGGATAGCCAAGACGGTTTCAGCTGCGGTTCTTCCTGCTATCAGTCTCAAGTTAGCCAAAATTTCGCTGGCTTTAGTTTTGGTAGCTGGCGCCTTAATGGCGGGTGGCACAATTGGGACTTACTGGGACTTGGATAGTCCTCTAGAAGGTGGTTTTAGTCAGCTATCGGGGGCAGATATACCCCAGGGGGAACACTCCCTGCAAGCTGACTTGCTGTTAGGGCAATAGCCCAGCTGCCTTCAGTTTTATTAGAGTCAGCTTCCGCGTTCTACGTCTAACCCAAGTTTTGTCGTTTTTTGGATATTTCAATTTCTAGAAATGGTTTAGCGGGGTAGCGGTGGTGCAGCCATCTGAAATCTTGCGATAAGCTAGACCTCCAGAGTCTTAAAATATGGGGGAGAAGTTTGCACTGTCCGTTTTGTCATAACGATGATTCGCGAGTGATTGATTCGCGCATGGCTGAAGATGGTAACGCTATCCGTCGCCGCCGAGAATGTACGAAATGCTGCAAGCGTTTTACCACTTTAGAAACTTCCGCCCTCTCGGTCAGTAAACGTTCAGGCACACTCGAACCTTTTTCCCGCCAAAAAGTAATTAGCGGGGTAAAAAAAGCCTGTCAAGGTCGCCCAGTCAGTGACGATAATCTGGCTCATCTCGCGCAACAGGTAGAAGAAGATTTGCGCTCTACCGGAAAATCTCAAATCGACAGTCACTCAATTGGGCGCGCCATTCTGGGGCCGCTTAGAGAGTTAGACGTGGTGGCCTATCTGCGGTTCGCTTCGGTATATTCCAGCTTTGATGATTTAGAGGACTTTCAAGCCGCAATTGATGAAATCCGGGCTCGTCAGCAAGAAGCTAACTCACAGACAAAACTCGAAGCGCAATAGTTTCCGGCATTGAACGAATCTCGGCAACTGCCGAAACTGGCAGCTGGGAGGCGATATCAGTCAGGGCATAGCCCACCTGTCCCTCAGTTCCTAGAATCTGCCCATTAATGTTTACGTCTTGATTAGCAAAAACCTGATTTACCCGTCCTAATACGCCGGGGGTATTGGTGTGTAGGAACGCTAGACGGTACAGAGAATCCTTATGGGCATGAAGATTGAGATTAGGTAGATTAACGCTTATCTCGGTAGTACCTAGTCGCCAATAGTCGGCAATTTTATGTGCCACGAACTGACCGATATCGAATTGGGCTTCCAAAGTCGAGCCTCCGATATGCGGAGTCAATATGGTGTTTGGCAAACCTAAAAGCGGAGAGTGGAACTTGTTACCGTTCTTTTCTGGTTCTTCTGGATAAACATCTACCGCGGCTCCGGCAATCTTTCCGCTGCGGATATTATCTGCCAAGGCATCTACATCAACCACATGTCCACGTGACAAGTTGATGAAAATGACCCCCTCTTTCATTTGGTCAAACTGACGCCGACCGATTAAACCCGCATTGGAGCGACGTCCATCAACATGGATAGAAACAAAATCAGCAGTTTTTAACACCTGATCCATTGAAGCTTGAGCACGAGCATTTCCCATAGCTAGACGCTGGGCGCAGTCGTAAAAGACTACGTTCATACCCATCGCCTCTGCCAGGACAGACAGCTGGGTACCGATATTTCCATAACCGATAATCCCCAGGGTCTTCCCGCGTACCTCGTGCGAGCCGGAGGCGCTCTTGTTCCAAATGCCGCGTTGCAAATCTTGGTTTCTGGTTTCAACCTGACGCGCCAAGTTAATGATATGACCGATAGCTAACTCAACCACCGAACGGGTATTTGAATAGGGGGCATTGAAGACGGCTACTCCATGTCGGGTGGCTGCCTTTAAATCAACCTGGTTAGTTCCAATACAAAAACAACCAAGAGCCTTCAGACGAGGACAGTTTTCAATTACTTTGGAACTGACCTGTGTTTTTGAACGAATCCCCACAATATCCGCGTCTTGGAGGCGCTCAATCAGTGCGTCCTCGTCAAGAGAACCCTTGATACGTTCTACGTCAATGTCGTAATTGGAAAAAACTTCATCCGCCATTTCATGCGGATCTTCAAGTAAAACTGCCTTCGTCATACCCCCATCTTTTCAGCGCAGCAGGCAGTTAGCAAAAATGTCCGATTTTCGGTACTTAAATCAGCAATTAATCTAGTTCCAGCCAGCCGGTAAAGGCTCGGTGTGTAAAGTAACCAGGTGGCGAGTAGGACGGGTCATAGCCACAAACAAGTTACCTACGCTTTGTTTTCCGATATGGGCAGGCTCTAGCAAAATCACGCTGTCAAACTCTAGTCCCTTGGAAGTAACCGCATCTAGCAGGCAAACTCGCTCGCTAATCGGGTCAATGCCGACTCTAAACGGCAGTTGGGAACAGATATCGCGCAAGCCTGCAAAATCATTTTTCCCGCAAATCAAGGCGATTCGTCCTCGTCCTTTACCTAGTTGATTATCCAGATAAACGATTTCTTCCTTGATTACGTTTTCCAAAACAGGACTGTCAATAGCTGCTACTTGTCGAGTAACAAGACAGCCCGGATCGTTACGTACTGCCTGTACCGGATAGGGCGAGGGGCGACCGGCAGCGGCACTAACGCTCTCGGCTAAATCCATAATCTCCTTTGGGGTGCGGTAACACACCGTTAAATAGGCTTCTTCCTCCAAGGCGCTAGCCGCCGGACCTAATAGCTCCTTCCAGCCGGTTTTACCTCCCCAAATACGTTGGGCTAAATCACCTACTACCGTAAAAGAACGCGATGGGCAGCGACGTAGCAAACAACGCCAATCCATAGGGGATAGTTCCTGGGCCTCATCTACTACCACGTGTCCGTAAGTCCAGCTGCGATCGCGGTAGGCGCGCTCCGATAGAGCTATTTGCTCAACGCTTTCGCCAGCTCTACTGGCTAACATAGTTGCCGAAACGATTCCATCTCCCAGGCCTTGAGCTTCAATTGCTGCTTGTGCGCGGGAAAGCTCCTTTTCATGTACCTGCCGCGCTGCTTTTGTGGAACTGGAGGAGTTAGCGCTGGGAACTTCTCCCAGCAATTCTGCTAACTCATCTAATAGAGGTACATCGGCGGGGGTGAAATCCGCCGTTTTGGGGCGGTAGAGGATTTCTTGCTCTGCGAGCGTGAACTCCTTGGCGAAACGAGCAAGAAAAGCCGGGTAGGCATAGAGACGGCGTAGTAGGTTTTGCGCTGAATACGGCATCCAGCAAAGATTTATTGCTCGGCGCGCATTAATGTTGGCGCGTATTTCTTCACGTACGAAGGCACGTTCACTAAGGTCGTCCCGGACAGTTTCGATCTCTTCCAGACCGGCAGCGCTGGCTGCGGAGGCTAACTGTTCGCGTTCTCGGCGGTTTTCAATATCTAAATACTGGTCAGTGAGAGCATCTAGTACCTGGGTAACAAAGATTTCCCGCGCCTGGTTATGGGGTTTAGCGCTTAGGCGTGCATGTTTTATCGCTTCCCGCACGGTTTGTGGCGCTAGCAACAGTTTTGTAGCCCCCACAGATATAGTTTGGGGACAATCGGGTACTCTCTGCAGGGAACGCACTGCCTGTTTTATTAGTTTTACCCAGCGTAAATCGCCTTTTAAAGCGGCGATTTTTGGGTGCTCTGTTGCCTGGGCGCGAACTGCGGGCAGCAAAGTAGAAATGGTGGTGGATACCACCCCGGTTTCTCCGAGGGCGGGCAGTACCTGCTCGATATAGCGCAAGAAAGCCGGGGAAGGACCAACTATTAATACTCCGGATTTTGCCAGACGCTCAGACTGTTCATAGAGCAAGAAAGCGGCGCGATGTAGAGCCACCGCAGTTTTTCCAGTTCCCGGTCCGCCTTGAATCACCAAAATCTGGGAGGTTTTAGCGCGGATTATTCGGTCTTGTTCGCCTTGAATAGTGGCGACAATATCGCCCATCCGTCCGCTGCGTTCTGCTTGCAATGCCGCCAGCAGTGCGCCCTCGCCTTGAAGCTCTATCCCTTCCTTGCGGGCATGGGAGATATTGAATGCCTCGTCCTCTAAGGAAATAACTTTCCGGCGATGTAAACCGATATGTCTGCGGCTTGCCATGCCCAGCGGGTGACGCGCGGTAGCCTGATAGAAAGGGGTAGCGGCCTTTGCCCGCCAATCCATTAAAACTTGTTGGTGGTTGCGGTCTTGTAAACCTACTCGGCCGATATAGAGTTTTTCTCCTTTTAAGGGAGTTATCTGTCCAAATACTAGACGTTCTTCCACTCCCTCTAAGCGGGCAGCTTGATCTCCAAGATGAGCAGACATCACGTCTCGTTCGGAACGGTTCTGGGGCGAACCGGTGGCGCCATGTGCCTCGATAGCGCGTTGTTGCTGGCGGTAACGAGTGCGGTTGTCATCTAAGACTTGGTAAATGCTATCGACTGCTGCCTGTTCGCGTGCCAGTTCTGCGGAATCGTTCAAGAGCGCCTTTCCTCCTGTAGAAAAAGTAGGCAACCATTCTAGCTGCTTTAGCTGAAAAGCCTAGAGATTGGGCGAGGGGTATGCATGGTTTGCGTCAGCCAGGTAGGCTGGAATCAGAAAAGGAGGGTAGATGACCGAGCATAGCCGTTTTGTAATTCCCGGTCCGGCCTATGAGGACACTCAGGCTGAAGTGCTGCTTTACGCATTTTCTGGGGCAATAGATGCTGGCGATATCGGAGGAATGATTATTGAACAGCTCTTGCATGCTCTCCCACATGAAGAAGTCGCTCGTTTCGCTCTGGAAACAGTTTTGGATTATCGAGCCCGTCGCCCTCGAATCACTATCGAAAACTGGACGATGACCGATATGCGTTATCCCAGTTGCACCCTAGAGCGAATCACCGACTATTCCGGACGTAATGTTTTACTGCTGCGAGGTTTGGAACCTGACATCAACTGGGAAGACTTTTCGTTAGCGATTTTTGAGGTCTGTAAGAAGATGGGGGTGAAGCAAGCGGTTGATTTGATGGGAATCGCGGCAAATATCCCGCACACTCGGATTCCTTTTATTAATCAAACTTCCCCGAATTCTGATCTGTTGCCTCCCCAAACCCAAATGCCGGGAACTTTTATTATCACCGCCTCTTTCGGGCAGTACTTGCAGATGCTATTCAAAATGATTTCCGTCAAAGCCCGAGGGCTGATTGTGGGAGTGCCATATTACCTAGCAGATGGGCAATTTCCTCCCGGTGCGGTCAGCGCGATTCAATATCTATCTGAAACTTTGAACCTGGATTTACCTTTGGGGGATTTGGAAGCTGCCAGCGCCCAGATGACCAAAGAAATAAACCAGCAAATAGAGGAAAACCCCGAAGCTAAAGAGCTCATCGAGAAAATGGAAGAACACTACGATGAGGCCTTAACTTCTCCTTGGGGAGAGCTACATCCGAAATCTTTGGCGGAGTCGGTAAATTCACGTTCCGGGGAAGCAATCGCAGAACGTATTGAAAGGTTCTTGGCAGAGGTAAATACGCAAGAAACTCCCGATAATAATGCTGACGGGCTTTTAGGGGGACGTGACGATTTGCTGGCACATCTTTCTAAAAAGGCCGCTTTGAATCAGCTGCTCCCCGACGAACCGAAGTTACCCGCTCGTACAGTATCCCCTGCCCCTAGCCGGGTGGATACTCCGGTAGAAGACGACAAGAGCCGGCTAGAAAGCCCAGATGGTTCGGTATCTGGGAAGCGAAGCCCCCAGGCAGATAAAGACGATTCCCTAGCGGTGCCGATTCCCAAGGGGCGGCATTTCCCACCGCGTCGCTCGCGTCCTCAGCAAACTGAAAACTCGCATTCTGCGGAAAAAATCGATATTCCCGCTCCGCCCCCTCCGCCTCCTAGTGGTGGTGAAAGCGTCACCGAAGATGATGCTCAAGGTGGAAACTGACGCTACCTGGACACTAGGAAGAGCTGAACGGTGAGTAAGTCCCCCTACTGCGCTGCCGCTAAACGCGATTGGGGTAGTGATGATAGCAGAACCGATATTTTGCATGTCGATATGGATGCTTTCTTCGTGGAAGCCGAGATTTTACGCAATCCCTCTTTGCGGGGAAAACCGGTGATTGTGGGGGGAAGTGGTAACCGCGGGGTAGTGTCTTCTGCTTCCTATGAGGCGAGGGCGCGAGGTATCCATGCCGCTATGCCGGTTTCTCAAGCTAAACGGCTTTGTCCGGAAGCGATTGTGGTCTCTTCGGGGCATGCTTACTATGCGGCACTGTCGCGAAAAGTGATGTCCCTGTTAGGGGAGATTACGGCGGTGATAGAGCAAATCTCGATTGATGAGGCATTTCTAGATGTTTCGGGGGCTAGGAGGCGTTTAGGCTCCCCGGTGCAAATAGCGCGGTTATTGCGAGGACGCATCCGCAGTGAGCTGTCGCTTCCCGCATCGGTAGGTATTGGTTGCAATAAGCTAATCGCGAAGATTGCTTCTGCCCATGCTAAACCAGATGGCATTCTGTTAGTACCGGACACTAAAACTTTAGAGTTCTTACATATGCTGCCGGTGGGGGCGATTCCCGGTATTGGCCAGGCTGCCGGTAAAAAACTAGAAAGTAAAGGGATTGAAACAGTTAGGCAACTAGCTGATCTAAGTATTTCCCAAATGAACTCGCTGTTTGGGAAAGCTATGGGGGTGCGTTTATATCAGATGGTCAGGGGGCAAGATTCCCGCCCGGTTGGCGCTGAACCCAAAGAAAAGTCGATTGGCACCGAAACTACTTTTTCGCTCGATGTGCATTCGCGCCAAGAAATAGCCTCAACTTTGCTTAGTCAGGCTCATCAATGTGCTGCCCGGCTGCGAGCAAATAATCTTTTAGCTGCTAACGTCACCATTAAGCTGCGAGCTGCCGATTTTCGTACCTGGACTCGTTCGCGTACCCTTTTGCAACCTACCGACGTTGCTCGCGATATTGCTCAGGCTGCCTTGGGCTTATTTGCGAAAGAAAAAATGCCGCATGGGGGAATTCGTCTAGTAGGGGTAACTACGAAGGATTTATCTGCCCCTTCTTCCGGGGTACAAATGTCTTGGGACAGTGATGGGCGAGGACGGGCGGCAGAAATAGCAATGGATAAAATCCATCAGAAATTTGGTGATATTTCCTTGCTGCCAGCCACCTTAGTGGCTGTAGATAATCTTCGTGAGGTTTCGGGTTATGAAAGTGAATCTCGCTGAACTAGAGTTTTGTTTTATGCTGGTTAGTGTCAGCTAGGAGAGGAGTGAACTACTGTGGGACTGTCTGAGAAAGAAAAACAGATTCTGGCAGATATGGAACGTCAGTTTTCTGATGTCCAGGTAGCACCACCTTCCCAGGAAGAAACCTCTAATAGCGTAAAGACACAAAAAGTTAATCTTTCTCCCAAGCTGATAGCTGCCATGACGCTCCTGGTTGTGGTAGGGATAATTCTGTTGGTGGTAGGGATTTCTCTGTGGTCAATTTCAAAACTGTTAGCTGTGGTGATTGCAGTTTTCGGTTTTGTGGTAGTGCTCATTTCGGTAACCTTGCCGATGAATTCCCGCTTCGCTACTTTTGGGCTTAGCTCTGGCAAATCTGTCAAAAAGGGGCAATCCTCTTCCTCGGTGGCTGCTCCAAGTTTTAGGCAGCGTCAAGAAGATAAGTGGAATCGCCGCAATAACGCTGGCTAGCTAGAGGCTTTTACTTATCTTTCTTTTCCCCGCTGGTTTTGGGGTTTCCTTTTTCTAAGGTTTCAGCTTTCGCATCTTTTTCTGGCTGCTGTTTAGGTATTCACCTTTTGTAGTCAGTAACTCTCTTTTTTCCTCCACTGTGTCTACTTGCAGGTCAAGTCAGATTTAAGCCTGAATTATTTCTAATCTTTTTGGGGAAACGCTCATTTTTTGTGTCTAAGTGGGGAAAAGTGGGGTAAAGTGGAGCTAACTGGCTGAAAAGGAGGTGGCGTAAGTGTTTCTCGGTACCTATGAACCGAAAATGGATGAAAAAGGACGCCTAATTCTTCCAGCTAAATTCCGTGATCAACTAGCAGGCGGTCTCGTTATCACCAGAGGTCAAGACCGCTGTCTCTACGTTTTTCCCGCTCAAGAGTTTGAGGAAATGTATCAAGAGTTACGCCGGGCTCCACTTTCCTCCCGCCAAGGTCGCAACTATGTGCGGGTAATGCTATCTGGAGCCTCAGATGAGATCCCCGACAAACAAGGCAGAATAGTGATTCCGCCCCAACTGCGCACCTATGCCGATTTAGGAAAAGAACTAGCCGTTATAGGCGCAGGTGCGCGCGTAGAAATCTGGAACGCACACACCTGGAACCAGTATCTAGCCGAACAAGAAGAATCCTTTTCTCAAACCGGGGAGGAAGTGATACCCGGAATGTTTTGACCTGGAGTACCTGGTCTCTTCCCGAATGCTCTGACACCTCTTCCCCGGTAGCAGATCGTCGGGGAGAGTCCTGGTTCTCCAAAAATCAGCCCTGTAGTTCCCACTTGTCCCGAAGGAAAATATGCCTAGACACGTAACTTTTACCCACCAGCCAGTGCTGGCTGAGCGCTGCATCGCGCTCTTAGGGAAAGGTGTCGAACAAGCGGGAAAAAACGGTCGCGCCCTAATAATCGATGCCACCCTAGGGCTAGGAGGGCACAGTGAACTAATCCTAAAGACCTATCCCCAAGTACATCTGATAGGAATTGACCGCGACAAACAGGCGCTCGCTAGCTCTATGTCGAGATTGCAAAACTATTCCCAACGGTTCAAGGCAGTGCACGCCACCTATGACGCAATTGGGGCAGTCGCCAGTGCCTACAGCGACGATAAATATCCTTTAGCTGCAATATTGATGGACTTAGGGGTTTCCTCTATGCAACTAGATGATACCGCTCGCGGATTCAGCTACGCCCAGGATAGCGAACTCGATATGCGCATGGATCAAAGCAAAGGCAAGAGTGCCCGGGAGTTGCTTGCCGAGTTGTCGGGGGAGCAAATAAGTAAGATACTGCGCGAATATGGGGAAGAAAGATTCGCTACCCGCATCGCCCGCGCCATAGTAGAAAAACGCCAAGAAACGCCGATAGAAACGTCAAAACAGCTCGTAGAGATAGTGCGAGACTCAATTCCTGCACCTGCTAGGCGCAGCGGAGGCAACCCCGCAAAACGTACATTCCAGGCACTAAGGATAGCGGTTAATCAGGAGTTATCTATCCTCAGTGCCGCGGTGCCCACCGCTTTAGATGCCCTAGCTCCCGGTGGGGTGTTAGTAGTTGAAAGCTATCAATCCCTTGAAGATCGGATAGTAAAACAGGCATTTAGACAGGTAGTGACCTCGCAAATGCCAGAGGGTATTCCCGTGTATAAACCCGCAGCTTTCGCTCTTTTAACCAGTGGAGCTGAAAAAGCTGAAGCCGCCGAAATCGAAAAAAACCCGCGCTCCGCATCGGTGCGGTTGCGGGCAATTCAGAAGTTGAGGATGCAAACCGAAAAGATTGGGGAACAAAATGCCTAATTTTGCAGCTGCCCGTCAGATATCCCCCAAGCGACCTAGGACGGTTCGCGCTTTTAACACCCGCAATTTGCGAGTAGTTGGGGAGGGTCAAACAGCCAAGAAGCGCTCCCCGCTGGTAGCAAAAATAATCGCTGCCGCATTGACTCTCGCTGCCCTAATAATTTCCCCCCTCTTAATAAATACGCAACTAGCGGTTATTTCCTACCAAATCCACGATGATCAGGTGCAGTTGGCGCAGATTAAAGAGGAGAATCAACGGGTGCGTTCCCAGGTAAACTCCCAATCTAGTCCTGAACGGGTGCGAGAAGCCGCCCTGAAGAATGGTTATGTTCCCGCCGGAGAAACCGGCTACGTTACCTTGAAAACAGGGAAAATAGAGGGCGGTACCCCTCCTACCCAAGCTGCTGAGGAATAATATCGCATATGGTCAAGGGGAAAGCGGACTCTCGGAAAGCGAAGATATCATCTTCGCGCCCAAAAATAGCCAGCCCTAGAAAAGACAGCCTTTCTGGGAAAGATGGGTATATCTCTTCGTCCGCAAAAACTGAGACACTTGGCAGTAAGGTGGCTAGAAAACGCGGGCGATTACTGCTGACGATTGTGGTTTTTATCTTGACTATCTGCGCAATCCGATTATTTGATTTGCAGGTGGTACAGGCTTCCTCCCTTGCCGAGGAAGCAACTAAAGCTCGCACCTCTTCAACCGAAATCGCCGCTAAAAGGGGAGATATCGTTGATCGTAAGGGAACCGTCCTAGCCACCTCAATTGAGGTATATAACGTGTCGGTAAACCAGCTGCTAGTTAAGAACTATATTCATCGCGAAGTTTTTTCCCCAGAGGGAGAAATAGTTACCGACAAATCTAAACTTCGCGACCCTCGCAACGAGAAGAAAATAGTTGGCACTGGAGCTGCGGAAGCAGCCAGACAACTTGCCCCCATATTAAAAATGGACCCGGCGGTTCTGGGGGGTAAAATGGTTGGTAAACGGGGATTTGTATATCTTGCGAAAAATGTAAGTGCCGAGGATTGGCGTAAAATCCGTGAACTGGGGATAGACGGCATCGATGGGGAACGCCGTTATCAACGTCAATACCCTAATGGGGCTACCGCTTCTTCGATTCTGGGATTTACCGATTCGGAAGAAGTCGGACAGGCCGGGATAGAAGCTACGCAAAATAAACAGCTTTCTGGCACTCCGGGTAAACGGGTAGCGGAGATTTCTCCCTCCGGGCAGATTATTCCCGGAGGAACCGATACTTTACAGGCAGCCAAACCGGGGAAAACCGTGCGGCTAACCATTGACGCTGACCTCCAAAATATCACCGAAAATATCCTTAATAAGCAGGTGAAAGAGTTTGAAGCTGCCTGGGGGACGGTAGTAGTTCAACGGGTGGGAACCGGACAAATTCTAGCTTTGGCGGATTCGGGAAATGAACCTCCCGAGACAGTTCGCAAACGTACTAATGGGACAACTGGTTCCCGAGTAGTTCAATACACCTATGAGCCGGGTTCTAGTGGAAAACTCGTCACTTTCGCTGCTGCCTTAGAACAAAAGAAAATCACCCCTCTAACTCCGGTAACCTCGCCCTATCAAATCACTATTGGCGGTCAAACCTTTAGAGATTCCCACTCCCACCCCACTTTGTCATTAACTGCCTCCGGGGTATTGGCTGAATCTTCTAACACCGGAACAGTTCAAATTGGACAAAAAGTTAGTGACCAACAGCGCTACCAAATGATGCAGTCCTTAGGTCTAGGGCAGAAAACGGGGATAGAGATGCCTGGCGAATCTGCCGGCATCATCGGCAGCCCCAAAAGTTGGGATGGACGCCAACGATTCACCACCATGTTTGGGCAAGGTATGGCCTGTACGCCGTTACAGATTTCTTCCCTAATCTCCACTATTGGTAATCAAGGGGTGCAGGTTATGCCCAGATTGGTTGAGGGGTATGCAGATTCTCAAGGGATTATTCAAAAGGCTAAAGCTCCGGCAACAACCCAAAAACTAGATCAAAATGTGGCTGCTACTTTAGTGCGAATGATGGAATCGGTTACTACCGATGAAGGTACTGCAAAAAAGGCGCAGATTCCCGGATATCGAAGTGCTGGCAAGACTGGTACCAGTGAGATTATTTCCAGTTCCGGAGCTTCTGCCGGGGTAGTGGCTTCCTTTATTGGTTTGGCTCCGGCGGAGAATCCCGAAATTGCGGTATCGGTAGTTATCTATAAGCCTAAATCTGGTATCTACGGCGGCGTTGTCGCTGGGCCAGTGTTTTCGCAGGTAGCAGCGCAGGCGCTCACTTTGCTAGATGTTCCTCCCTCAACCAGTAAGCCCCAGTTATATCCCGTGAGCGCGCACTAGCTATCCTTAGAAGAGAACCTATAAATAGGAGCGAAGATATGTGGACATTGGGATGGATAGCGCAGGCGTTAAACACTTCCTGCCAAAATCCCGACATCACCATCACCGGAACTGTGGTAACCGATTCTCGCCAGGTAAAGCCAGGGGATTTGTATGTGGCGCGCCGCGGAGAAAGTTCGGATGGACATGATTTTTTAGCGGCAGCTAAAAAGGCGGGGGCGGCGGCTGCGATTGTAGAGCAGGCACAGGCAGCCGAAACGGTTGGTATTGCCTATGTGCAAGTTCCGGAAGCCACCCGGGCTTTAGGTTGGCTAGCCCACCAACATCTAGCTTTTTTGCGGCAACAAAGTGGGGGCAAAAAACCGATTTGTGTGGGTATTACCGGTTCGGCCGGTAAAACTACCACTAAGGATTTATTGTCGGTGCTCCTTACTAAGCTCGGAAAGGTAGTTGCCCCGGAAAAGTCCTATAACAACGAGGTAGGGCTACCATTAACTGTGCTGAAAGCAGAGGAGGACACTGACTTTTTGGTGCTGGAAATGGGGGCTTCCGGTCTGGGGCATTTGGCGCTCCTAACCGAGATTGCCCCCTTGGATATGGCGATTGAGCTCATGGTGGGACATGCCCATCTGGGAGGATTTGGAGGGATAGAAGCGCTGGCTAGAGCCAAGGCGGAACTGCTTTGGGGGCTACGGAATTTTCCTGAAGAACGCTCGTTTTCCCTTAGTCCGGAGGCTGAGTGCGCTAAGCAGAGTTTCGCTGAAGATGGCTACCAAGACTCTTTTTCGCAGCTACCAGCTAAAACTTCCCTAGCTATCTTGAACATAGATGATGAAAGAGTGCGTCAAATGGCTTGCGGACAGGCGGTTCGTTATTTCGGGTCGCTGGAAACTGCTAATGATTTGGGGCTTTTTGCAAAGAGCAACGGGGTTTATGTCTCCCAGATAACTATGGATGGCAAAGGACGAGCCGAGTTTTTAATCACTCGCGGTAAAGAAAGCGTGAAGGTGAAGCTGGGGCTAATCGGGAAACATAATGTCTCTAATGCTTTGGCGGCTGTTACCGCTGCTACCGAGCTGGGGCTGGGTCTGCAAGATGCCGCCTTAGTCCTAGAAAAAGCACGTCCTCTTTCTGAACACCGCCTGGCAGTTAGGGAAATCGAATCCGATATTACGGTTATAGATGATTCTTATAATGCGAATCTTGATTCTATGCGCAGCGGGATAAAAACTCTGCAGACTTTAACGCAGGCAAAAGGACGAGGACGCACAGTAGCGGTTCTCGGGGAAATGTTGGAGCTGGGTGCAGATTCTGCCGAGCATCACCGCTTGGTCGGCGAGGCTTGTTTGGAGGCAAAAATAGCGGTTGTTATCACCGTAGGCGAGCAAGCAAAGCCGATTTACGCAATGGTTTCTGACCACGCCGAAGCCCAACACGTTGAAAATGCTGATAAGGCGCTTAGAGTAGTTAAACAGGTTATTTCTCCCGGCGATACGGTATTGATTAAAGGCTCAAACGGGTCGGGGGTTTGGCGTATTGCTGATGCACTAACAGGAGGTAGCAACGCCTAATGGTTCCTTTGGGGATAGCTCTTTTAACCTCCCTGGTGATATCGCTAGCCGGGACTCCGGTACTTATTCGTCTTTTGCGTAAACACCAATATGGTCAGTTCATTCGTAAGGACGGCCCTACCGCCCATTACACGAAGCGTGGCACTCCCACTATGGGCGGTTTGGTTATTATTTTGGCAACGGTTGGTGGCTGGATCAGTGCTCATATAGCTTCCTGGACTTTTCCATCCCCCTCAGGCTGGCTATTGATGCTGCTGATATTAGGTTTGGGACTAATCGGATTCTTAGATGACTATATTAAGATTTCTAAGCAGCGTTCCCTGGGTCTGACCCCTTGGGCAAAAATACTTGGACAAGTGGCAGTAGGCACCACTTTTGGGGTATTAGCTTTACTGTTTCCGCGACATGAAAAAAACGGAGTTTTAGTTACTCCGGGCTCTACCAAAATTTCAGTGGTACGTGATATTCCCGGACTGGATTTAGCTTTCGCGGGCATTTTCGTAGCCTTTATCCTGTTTGCTTTGTGGGCTAACTTTCTCATTGCTGCCTGGTCAAATGGGGTGAACCTGACTGATGGTCTTGATGGGTTAGCTTCGGGGGCTTGCCTATTTGCTTTCGGAGCCTACACCGGGGTTGCCACCTGGCAGTATTATCAGCGTTGTCCGCTGCAAAATGTGGCTCCCCAAGTGGCTGAGGCTTGCTATGAGGTTCGCGACCCGGCTGACTTGGCGATAATTTCCTTAGCCATAGTGGGAGCCTGTTTTGGTTTCTTGTGGTGGAATACTTCTCCGGCTCAAATCTTCATGGGTGATACTGGCTCTTTGGCGCTGGGAGGCGCTTTCGCGGGACTGTCGATACTGACCCGTACCGAGTTTTTGGCGGTAATTATCGGTGGTTTATTCGTGTTGATTGTGATGTCTGATGTGATTCAGGTGGGGGTATTTAAGCTAACCGGTAAACGGGTGTTCAAAATGGCGCCTTTGCATCACCATTTCGAGTTAAAGGGCTGGAAAGAAATAACTATTGTAGTTAGATTCTGGATTATTGCTGGTCTTTGCGCAATTGCTGGGATTGCCCTGTTCTACGCCGAATGGGTGGTTGCCATCAAGTGACTAATGAAATCTGGGCAGACCGGGTGGTCTGCGTTATCGGTTTAGGAACATCGGGCAGAGCCTGCCTTGAAGTATTGAGCACTTTGGGGGCGAAAGTTTGCGCTATTGATTCTCGGGAAGAAGCCCTAGATAACTGCGCTAGCGATTATCCGCGCTCCCAGTTTTATCAGGAGACTCAGGGGAACTGCGAGCAGCTTCTCGATAAGATTCAGCCCTCACTGATTGTGGTTAGTCCCGGAGTACCTCCGCGCCATCCGGTTTTTTCTTGGGCACAATCTCACCAGGTAGATTTATGGGGCGAGGTCGAGCTGGCTTGGCAAATCCAACAGACAGCTACCTTACGTCAAGATACCCCTTGGCTGACCATCACCGGCACTAACGGCAAAACCACCACGGTGCAGATGACTCGCTCTATTTTGCAAGCTGGCGGTTATGAGGCTCAGGCAGTGGGCAATGTGGGTTCTCCGGTGGTTCTAGCTGCCGCAAATGCGAAAGCCCAGGTGTTGGCGGTTGAACTGTCCAGTTTCCAGCTATATACGGTTAAATCCCTGTCTGCCTTAGCAGCGGTTTGTTTGAACCTTGATGCTGATCATTTAGATTGGCACGGCTCTCGCGAGGCTTATGTACAAGCAAAAGCGCGGGTATATGAGCGTACAAAAGTTGCTGCCCTCTATAATCAACAAGATTGCCAAACATTGCAGATGGTACTGGATGCCGATGTTATTGCTGGGTGTCGCGCTATTGGTTTTACCACCGGTACTCCCGATATCTATCAGCTAGGAATTGTTGAGAATATGCTGGTCGATAGAGCCTATAGCCCCAATCCCCAAAAAGAGGCGATCGCGCTTGCCGGTCTGGGGGATTTCCACTACTACCAGGGGGAACCAGGGATTACCGTCCTTCAAGATGCCTTGGCAGCTGCCGGTCTTACCCGAGCCTTTGGGGTAAAACCCGAGGACGTTCGGGACGGGATACGCGCGTTCAAACCCGAGGCTCATCGGCGGGCTACCGTTGGGAATGCAGCTCAGGTTACCTGGATTGATGATTCCAAAGCCACCAACACTCATGCGGCAGCGGCTTCCTTAGCGGGTTTACCTCCGGCTTCGGTGGTTTGGATTGCGGGGGGAGACGCGAAAGGGCAGTCTTTTGACCAGCTAGTTAAAGACGTGGCTGCCACTTTGCGCGGGGTGGTGCTAATCGGTGAAGACCGCTCAGCTTTACGCACCGCACTATCCAAATATGCCCCGAAAGTTCCGGTGGTTGAGGTTAGTTCTCATGAGGACATGATGTTCTCGGTGGTTAATGAAGCAGTGGCACTTTCGCTTCCGGGGGACAAGGTGATTTTGGCACCTGCCTGTGCATCGTGGGATCAGTTCGCGAACTATTCTCAACGCGGTCAGGCTTTCGCTAAGGCCGTTGCCCGTTTGGAGGGATAGTTGTGGCTAGGCAAAAAGTTGTGGAGAACAATAGGGGTACACGACCGGGCGCCGCTGCGAAAGTAAAAGCCAAGATTCCTAGAATCCAAGTAAAGTTAGCGGATAGTTTTCATTCCGATAATCCCGATGGGAAGCGTAAACTGCTCAGGCTATGGAAATCCGTCACCCAGGCTCCCTTATTTAACTATCAGTTGTTATGGTTCTTAATCATTGCGCTTTCGGTAATTGGATTGCTAATGCAGTTTTCTGCCTCGGTAATCTTGGAGCTGTCGGCAGGAACTACGCCCTATTGGGGGATAGCGCGTCCTTTACTTATTGTGGCAATGGGTTTCGCTTTCATGGTTGCCGTTTCCCGTATGCCAGCTCACTATCTGCAGTTTCTTTCACCTTTTATCCTGTTTTTGGCAGTAGTCGGTCAGTTGGCGGTGTTTACTTCCCTAGGACGCGCCCAGGGCGGTAACCGCAACTGGGTTTATGTGCCCGGTATTAACCAGGTCTTTCAGCCCTCCGAGTTCTTAAAAGTAGCCTTCATTTTGCTGCTAGTTACGGTGTTCGCGAGCGGCAAATGCAAGATTGAATCCCTGTCTTCGCTGTTTATCTGGGTAGGACTACCTTTTGTGATGATTGCGGCTCTGGTTATGGCTGGTCACGATATGGGAACGCTGCTTATCTTCGTTTCTATTTTGCTTTGTGTGCTGATGGTAGTCGGGATTTCGATGCGTTATTTGACTGCCGGAATCGCCTTGTTGGGGATAGCGGCTTTAGCTGCGGTTTTGGTATCTCCATCCCGACGGCGGCGGGTATTGTCTTTTCTTAGTTCTGAACATGCAGACCCGATGGGTT
>NZ_RPZY01000045.1:0-4577 GCF_008661855.1 Varibaculum sp. | reverse complement strand
CCACTGCGTCTTGTCGCCGGGTGGCGGCCGCTGGTGTTGCTCGCGCGTATTTGTAGCTTCTTTTTTCTGCAGGGCAGGCTCGGCGCTGTCAGGTGGCGGTTTTTTTGCCGAGTTTTGATCGTATTTGTCTTCTTTGGGATCAGGGCTAGGGTGTAGTTCGCCTTATTTGGGTATTAACCCCATTTTTTTTTGCTTTTCCCTCTGGGGACGTAACAAACCTCCCTATCATCATTAGGCTGTAGCTCGCCTTGTTTTTTGCTTCTCCGGCTTGAGGGGTTTGTTTGGGGTAATCTCCCGTATGGGGGGTTGTTTTTGTAGGGCGGGCTGTCGGGTTTCCAACTTAGAGAGCGTGCCCTGTTTTTGCTTTTCCCGCTGGGGACGTAACAAACCTCCCTATCATCATTAGGCTGTAGCCCGCCTTGTTTTCGGTTTTTCTGCTTGAGGGGTTTGTTTGGGGTAATCTCCCGCGTGGGGGGTTGTTTTTGTAGGGCGGGCTGCCGGGTTTTCGGGAACTGCCAACCAGGGTATATTGATCCCGAATGCTGGGAAGGTAAACCACGGTACTCCTTCTAATAGGGTTCTTTCCAAGCACGGCGATATCGTAATCAAGAAGATTAACGGAGACGGCACCAAAAACCGGTGCTGGCTTTTTTGGGGAAAAAGGGCGTGCCGGTTTTTTGGGGTTGTATGGTTTACCGCCCCTCCCTATTTGGGGGGGCGGTAAACCGTTTGGGGGTTATTTCTTTTAGTATTTACGGGTTCGGGTTACTTTATTTTTTTGTAATCCTTTACCTGTTTGGTTAGTCCTTGCGGCGTTTAACGGTTAGTACCACGCCCGCGGACACTAGAATCAAGCCCAGCACCGACACCAGGAGAATCCCCTGAGCACCGGTAAGCGGCAGACCCGGGTTCTTGTAGTTAGTAATAGTGGTAGCGTTCCCGGCGTTGGCAGTAATAGCGCCAGCCATATCTTTAACCGTGCCTTCTTTGGTCAGCTTGAAAGGAATTGCCTTCGGCAAAAGCTGGTAACCAGCCGGAGCCGTCGTCTCTACCAAGCAATAAGGAACCTGATTATCTTCAGAGACCTCTTTGCCATCAATGAAGTTAGTCAGCTGCAAATCAGAGATTTTCACTAAACCTTCAGCATTGGTAGCTTCGGAGGGCTTAATAAGATTGCCATAAGTGGAGCAATCCTTATTAGCTGAGTTATCTAGGTAAACACTGAAAACAGCGCCTTGCAAGACGTCGTCATCTTTATTAACCTTTTTGATTACGATATCGCCGTGCTTGGTTTCAACCTTAGGAGACACAACCGGTTTACCATTATCCTTAGACCACTTATTCGGGTAGAGCTTAGCCTGGTTCGGAGTGATTCCGTTTTCAGGAACCGAATTCAGATTAACTGTCAGCACTACCTCAATCGTGGTACCGGCTGCAATCTTGTTAAGACCTTCACCCTTGAAAACAATAGTTACTGTATCTTTCGCCGGGTTTCCCTCACTGGTCTTAGTCAAAGTGTAGTCGGTGTCAGCAGTAGCCACAGCTCCGCCAATCTTCACCTCAGCCGACACATAGCTCAGATTACTGTTTAGCTCGTCAACGATTTCGTAAACATTCCCTAAATCAGCGGCATCCATCTTGTTGTCACCGTTAGTATCAGCACCAGTAGACTTGGTAGACAGAGTATAGGTAAAGGTATTCCCAGTAGTAACACCCTTGTCTACAACCGTCTTATTTAGTTCGTTTTCCTGGTTCTTCGGGTAAACATGCACGTCACTATTCCAGGCCGTACCCTCAGGATTGGTCATCGGCAAAGTAACCGCGAAAGGAGCAATCGGAGTAATCTTCTCCTTCTTAACCTCCACTTGACCGTTCATGATCTTGGTCGAGCCTGCCAAATCCTCAACCACGACATACAGACCACGTTCTACATCAGCAAACTTAGCCGAACCATCATCACCGGTAGTCATCTCAGCCGGGGTAGCAGCCTTAAGAGTGTAAGTAGTACCTCCTACACTAATCCCGTTCTTGACTACATCAGCAGTCAGGGGGGTCTCCCCGATTTTTTGAGCCAGTTTCAAGCCGTCATTAGTAGAAATATCAACATTCTCAACCTTGTAGAGCTTGAATTTAACCCCCGCCAAAGGCGTCTTGGGAAGCTTATCAGACTCAATCGCGGTACCATTATGAGGCAAACTACTAGTAGCACCCAGATACTTATGCACCGTCAAAGACGCTTTATCCGGCTGAGATGTACCAAGTACAGTAGTATCAGCGCTGGCGGTTCCTGCTCCTGCCAGACCTAGCAAGCCGACCGCTAGAGCGGTCGCTAAACCAAACAAACGTTTCCTTAAACTCATCACTTTTTCCTTTCAAATAAAGTAACCCCAACAGCCACCCCGAGCAGCAAGACCCCTGCCAGTAACACTTGCAAAGACCCCGCCAACCCAGACAAAGGCAACCGTCCCTCGGGATAATTAACAACCGTCAAGGACCTATCACCGCCGGTAACAGTATTCACACTCCCCTTTCCAGAAATAACCTTAACCTTACCCGAACCATCAACCATGAAAACAACCGGCTGAGGAAGCAACGCATACCCCCTCACCGTGACCGTCTCCTTCAAGATGTACTTTTGATTCGGCAAAACCTTAAACCTAACCTTCCCATCCGCCCCAGTAGTCAGGGTCTGGACAGGCCCGCTATCGCCCTCGCGGGAAAGCTCAAACACCACGCCCGACATCGCCTCGCCCTTATCCGACACCTTATGTAGGGCGATTTCTACCTCGGCGCGCTGGTTATAACGCACAAACGTAAACGAGGGATCATCACCCGTAGGAGTAACCTCTAACGCTGGGTTATCCTTTTCCAAACGATAACCATCCGGAGCCCTAGTCTCCTGAACCGTATACTTCGCACCCAAAGTCAAACCCGTAAACGTCGCGAGACCCACCTCATTAGTAACCAGCTTCTCGCTAGTTCCGTCGGGCTTGGTCAAAGTAAACTCCGCGCCCTTTAGGGCCTTACCAGTTTCTTTCGCCAGCTTCGAAACCGTGACCCTACCAGTGTCCTTACTATTAGGAACCTCCAAAGTAATCAAACCAGTAAAACCCTCAAGCAAAGCATAATCAGAAACCCTAACCGACACCGCGTTAGACTTCGCCACATACCCTTTAGGCGCCGTGACTTCTTTCAACTTATAGACCTTGTCCGGATCCAGCTTCACGCCCTCCGGCAGCTCCACCAAACCATCATCACCAGTAACCAAGCCCGCAGCGACCTCGGTAGTCTCGTTCTCCTCAAAGAGAGTAAAACTCGCGCCAGACAAAGGCACTACTACGTCGTAGGTGTCAGCAACCAAACCAGCACGCTTAACCGCGCCCTTATTCTCAGCCACTACCTTATCCGCGGCATCAGAAGAAACCCCCCGAACCAACGGCTCAAACTTAAACACCCGCAAACGAGAAGGCTTATTATTCGCCGTCCAAGTAAACTGCTGCGCCCGATAATCATCAACCACAAACTCATATTGCGCATTCGGATCCACAAAATACCCGGCAGGAGCCTTCAGCTCCTTCACCCGGTAAACCCCACCAGCAAGACCAGTAAACTCAACCTGACCCGAAACATTCGTCTCTTTAACCTCTGAGGGTGTATCCGGCCAGGAGGAACCATCCTCAGCCTGCTTAAACAACCCGAACTCGGCGCCAGCAAGGAACCGGCCAGCACCCGCGTCAGTATCCGAGGCCGTAGGGTCAACCTTGGTGACCACAATCGAAGACTCCTTCTTCGACTCCTCATTAGGAACCAACAACTCACGCTGCTCAAGCAAAAGATTACCGTCAGCGTCTAAAAGCCGCCCATCCGCGCCAACCTGGAAATACAATGGCTCACTATTCTTGATATAACCCTCAGGAGCCTTAGTCTCTTCCAAGGTATAAACCTGATTAACATCCAGATTATCGAGGATGACATTAGCAGCCGATCCCCCGGTGGTTACCGACCTATCAAGGTTGGCAGTTCCCTTTCCTTTATAAAGGTTAAAGGTCGCGCCCGCTTTAATCACGCCGTCCCCGCGATGCCACTCACCAAAAGCCTTATCCTTACCGGCCATGCCCCGCACGCCCAGCTTCGACAAGGCTACCTGGCCCTTATCATTCACAACCTTTCCACCCTCGCCAAGGGTCAATTTCTGGCCCCGCAAGTTAGTACACTCCGAACCAGTACAACGAGTAATCGTAAACTCCACCGGCTCAATCGGCTGCAAATGACTATCACCCGGATTCTCCGTCAAACGCCACCTGCCCGCAGGCAAACCATAAAACTTCACGAAACCATCATCATTAGAACGCACCGTCACCGGAGCAGAATTCGGCTTCACAAACGTACCCGTACCAACAGGATTACAATCCTCATCCCCCGGCATCTTACCCGCAGTAGAACACTCAACCTCCTCAACCGCAACCGGAGTAACCGTAAACTCCACACCCGCCAAAACATGACCAAGCGCATCAACCTTAGTAAACTCCACCGAACCAGTAACCGGCTCAACCGGATGCCAACGGCTGAAGTTCTTT